>NZFT01000032.1 GCA_002690755.1 Phycisphaerae bacterium | reverse complement strand
TCTGGCGGGGCATGTCGTGGGCCCGATCGGCGGAGGGGGAAGGCGGATGGAAGTACGATTCTTCCGGGGATGAATCGCGCCCGAGACGCGGGCGCCCGATCGGACCCGTGAGAGGGGCCGATCGAGAATCGCCAAGAATAGCCATCCACGGTTCGCTGTCAAGGTCCGTTGGAGCCGATGAGACGAGTGAGAACGTTTGAAAACCATGCCGAATCCCCCCTCAGATCCATCTTCCGACCAGCTTTCCGACCACCGCAAAGTGGGTGTGAATCGCCCCTCTGGGACCCGGCAGGGCCTTCTCGGGCTGGGGATCGCCTGGGTTGTGATTCTCGGTGCCACCATCCTGTGGATGGCCAAGCCGGCGATTCTGGCGGGCGAAGAGGAAATCCTGAATTCCGAGGTGTCGGCCGAGTCCATCCCGGATGGACTCCTGCTGACCGGCGGCCAGGACGAGCTGATGGGTCGGGTGGCCTACAGCCTGTATTCCGTGAGCGGGGATCCGTCGGTGATCTCGCAGGCGGAAGCGATTCGTGGATCCGGTCCGGCCGGTGAGGTCGCCTACGCCGTCCTCGCCGCGGCGATGCTCGGCCCGGACGCGGGCCTGAAGGCGCTCGACGAAGGCGACTTCGAGGACGATCCGCGATTCGAACTCCTCCGACCGGCGGCGGCGTCGGCCTTTCGGTCGCTCGCCGACGAGACGCCGATTCCCGAGTCTGATGCGGACGTCCTGCGGACGCGACTCGGCTGGTTCGGCGACCTCGCGTGCGATCTCGGTGATCCGGAGGCGATGAAGAAGCAGGCCGCGGCCGCGACGCGACTCGTCGTCTGGCTCGGCATCTTCGGCGTGATCTTCGGTCTCGCGGGCCTCACCGGTTTCGTGCTCGGGATCGTGCTGCTGGTGATGAGCCTGCTCGGCAGGGTGCGGAGTCGCGTCGAACCGACGGCACACCACGGGGTGTACGCGGAGACCTTCGCGATCTGGATGCTGTCGTTCTTCGGACTGCAGCTGCTGCTGGGCCCGCTCACGACCCTGGCCGCCTTCTTCGGTGGTGGCAAGCCCGAGGACATGGTCCTGCCCGCGAGCATCCTCGCGTTCTTCGCGAGCCTCGCCGCCCTCGCGTGGCCGTCCTTCCGCGGCGTTTCATTCGCCACGATGCGTCAGGACATCGGGCTCCACTTCGGCCGGGGCGTCGTCGAGGTCTTCTACGGAATCCTCGCGTGGATGGTGGCGGTGCCGATGCTGTTCATCGGGGCGATCCTGATGGTGTTTCTGACCTGGCTCGTCCAGTCCCAGACCGGAGAGACCCCGGCACCGAGCCATCCGGTCCAGCAGGCGATCGCCGACGCGAACTTCTGGGGTCTGCTGCAGATCTACGTGCTGGCGAGCGTGGCGGCGCCGATCGTGGAGGAGACGATGTTCCGCGGCGTCTTCTACAGTCACCTTCGAGGCATGATGCGAACCTGGGCGGCCCCGCTCTCGATGGTGCTGGCCGCACTCGTCTCGAGCCTGATCTTCGCGGCGATCCATCCGCAGGGGCTGGTGGCGATTCCACCGCTGGCGGGGCTGGCGGTCGGATTCTGCGTGGCCCGCGAGGTTCGAGGGTCGCTCGTCGCTCCGATGGTGGCGCACGGGCTCAGCAACGCCCTCGTGATGACCCTCAATGTCCTGCTCATTGGCTGATTCGATCCCGGAACCGGGTCTCCGAGGTGGTATGATCCTTCCTTCGGACCGCAACTCGCGGAATGACAGGTAGTTCCACCGACACGACGGGAACCGGGCCATGTTCGAATTCCGTGCCTCAACGAATGTCCGGCTCGCCTGCGGAATCCTCGTCCTCGGTGGACTGATGTCGGCGAATCAGGCGGCGGCTTCTTGCGGCTCGGAAGCCGCGGGCGATCGCCGTGCCCTCGCGTCGGCGTCCGACGCCCGAGGGCTCGTGGCTCGACTGGACGAGCTGGGTGAAGTCGATCCGATCCGATTCTTCAAACGACTGGTCGATCGATATCGGGCGATCGAGGACTACGTCGAGGAGACCGAGGTCGAGCAGATCACCGACGATCCGGCGACCGACGACCCGCCGATTCGAACGCGGACGAGGGTTCGGGCCGAGGTTCGCGACGCCCGCCTGATGGTGGAGCGTCCCGGCCTGCTCGATGACGTGGGTCGTTCGCTCACGTCCTCGAAGCCCGGTGCGACGGCGCAGGACCTCTGGTTGCTTCCGCATCTCCGGCTTCGATTCAGCGATTCGCCGCTCGAGGAGTTTCGTCCCGGCGAAACGGGTGGTTTCCGCGCCGCCGAAGCCGATCGGGTGGTCGTCGACGACCGCGAAATGGTCCGGGTCGAACTTCGCGCGGGGGGCGAGGCCGAATCCGGTCCCACCGACGCCCATTTCAGTCTGTTCGTCGATCCGGAACGCATGCTCGTCGAACGAGTGGAGGGCGAGGAGTGGTTGCCGGGCGGGCTCCGCCAGCAGACCACGCTTCGAATCGAATCGATCCAAATGCTTAAGGACGACTGGATGGACTCCACGGATTCCGGTTCCGAGGCCACCGAACCCTTCTCCGGCTCGTCCACCGGGAAGCCGGCGGCGTCGACGCCGAACACCGATGAAGGTGATGTCCGAAGCTCCGAAGATTCGTCGGCGGAGGCCGGGCGCAGTCACGCTGGACTTTCGTTCGTCAGCCCCGCCGGTTGAATCCGACCCGATCCTGAACCAGGCGACCGCCGCGGGTCTGCTTCCCCGGCCTCCGAGGAGCCACGGAGTCGCGAGGAGCGCAAGCCCCTGCAGGAGCAGGGTCGAGATGAAGATGGCGACGGAGATCGATTCCGCGGAGACACCACCGCGTCCGAGCCAGGTGGCGACGCCGAGGGAGAGGGATGCCGGGAACGGCGGGTGGTCCATCATGAAGGTCGACGGGATCGAGATCGCGTTCAGCGCGATCAGCGCGAGCAGCGCCGGCAGGGTGAGTCGATCGAACTCGGCGTGCGATTTGAAGGTCCGAGCGATTCACATCGGCCATGCCCGCGGTTCGGCCGGTCCGTGGATCGTTTCGACGATCCGGTACGACCGGTGTTTCGGGGGGATGTTCGCACCCGGGACGGCGAAGCGGGGGCCGGTTCAGGTCGAACGGGGTGTAAACCCCAGCGGGTGCGACCGCGCGGAGCGTTCGGAGGGACCGGGAGGCTACTGGAGTTCGACGGTCCAGTATGCCTCGTCCATGAAAGCCTTCCACGACTCGTACTTCGCGCTGCCGAGTCGCACGGTGATGGCGGGATTCCGCCTCGGTCGGATCGGTTCGCGAACCAGTCGCATGCCTGCCTGGGCGGGGGTCCGGCCGCCCTTTCTCGCATTGCAGCGCACGCAGGCGCAGACGAGATTGGTCCAACTGTTCTCGCCGCCCTGGACCCGGGGGACCACGTGGTCAAGGGTGAGTTCCCGCGTGGGGAAGGACCTGCCGCAGTACTGGCAGCGACTGCCGTCACGCGTGTAGATGTTTCGACGGTTCAGCTTCACGGTGCGGCGAGGACGCCGGTCGTAGTCGAAGAGCCGGATGATCTTCGGGACCGCGAGCGTGATCCGCGTGGTCCGGACCCAGTCATGCCGTTCCGGTTCGAACTCCCGTTGCAGCTGGGCGATGTCCGCCCACGTCTCGAAGTCGTAGTTTCGATAGTGGCCGTCCTCGACGGCGATCACTTCGGCGATGTTCTTGATCAGGAGCGTGAAGGCTCGGCGGGCGTCGACGACGCGAATCGCCGAGTACGTCCGATTGAGCACGAGCACCTGCGCATCGAGTCCGCCTTCGAGGGTCATCGTCATCCTGACGCGGCTCCGGTCCGCGGTCCGCCTCGCAACGCTTCCGGCGTCGAAGGGGGTCCCGTGGGGGTCGTCGACCGCCTCGGCGGCCGAATTCTGCGGTCCATCGGCTCCACCGACCTTTGAATCGTAACCCTTCCGATGACCGGGAGGCGGGGGTTGGATTCGAATCGTGTTCAGGATTCCTGGTTCGCGCGATGGCAGCCCGCCTGGTGATCGTCCACGAGGCCCATCGCCTGCATGAACGCATGGGCGGTGACCGGCCCCACGAATCGGAAGCCGAGGCTTCGCAGGGCGCGAGCCAGCCGCCGGCTCTCGGGCGTCTCCGTCTCGAGGTCTCCGGTGCTTCTCGCGCGAGGACGGTGCGGACCGACCTCCGGGGCGAATGACCAGATGAACTCCGCGAAACGATCCGCATCCTCGAAGGCCTCGGTCATCACCCGGGCGTTGCCGCAGATGGCCTCGATCTTCCCGCGATGTCGAATCACGCCGGGACGATCCAAGACCTCGATCCGATCCCGGTCGGTCCAGTGGGCGAGCCGTCGTGGGTCGAAGCCGTCGAACGCGCGGCGGAGATCCTCGCGACGACGGAGGATCGTGATCCAGCTCAGTCCGCACTGCAGGCCTTCGAGGCACAACTTCTCGAAGAGCGCGTCCCCGTTCCGCTGGGGCACGCCCCATTCCTCGTCGTGATATCGCTGGTAGAGCGGGTCTTCCCCGCACCAGTCGCAGCGGACGATCGTCGCCGCCCCGCTCACCGAGCGGCGCCGTGTCGCCAGGCGGTCGCGGTGGGGAGGTCCCGGGGCGCGACGACCACCGGAACGTCCTGGGGGAGGCGGGTGTTGACGGCCTCCATGACCGCGGCCCGGGGCAGCACCCCTTCACCCAGCGGGACCGGAATCATCGGCGGCTCCTCGTCGTCGTCGGCCGTTTCGCCGGGCAACGCGTCGGCGAGGAGGAGGAGATCGGCCTTCGGCACCATGAACTCGAGGATCCTCGCGTAGTGGTCCTCGGCATCGGAGAGCATCGACGGGAGCAGCAGGTCGACGGGGGAGAGGGCGAGCCCGAACGGCTCGCCTTCGCGGCGGCGAAGGAAGTCGAGCGTTCCCTGGGCGTCGCTCAGGACGTGCCGAGCGTGCGGTCGGATGCAGAGCTTCCGACCGGCGGCGACCAGGGTGTCGCGAATATCGTCGCAGAACGTCTCGAACCGTTCGTGACCCGCGGCCATCCAGGTCCGGGGATCGTCGCCGAAGAGATCGTCCGCGAGGGTCCCACTCCACGCGACGAGGAGATCGCCGGGAAGATCGACGAGGCCGATCCAGTCCTCGGCGAGCGGATTTCCGGGAAGAATCGACGCCACGGCATCGACCGGCGTTCCGTGCGGGACCACGAGGTCGCAGACCGCGTCGGGAACGCCGACCGCTCGCGCCGTGCTGGTGTCGAGGATGGTGCAGAGCCGCATGTCGGGAGCGTCCTCGGAGGGTGACGTGAACCGTGGGGCGCAGATCGAGGNCCCGTCAGGTTCCGCGGTAGCAGCACGAACTGGTGCAGGTCTCCTGCACCCTGATCTCGTGCAGCAGGGGGAGTTCGCCCACCAGACGGTCCCAGATCCACTTCGCGAGCATCTCGCTCGTCGGATTCTCAAGGCCTTCGATGTCGTTGAGGCAGCGATGGTCGAGTGCGTCCTCGACCGGGGCGATTGCCGCCTTGATGGTCCCGAAGTCCATGAGAACCCCCGACTCCTCGGGCACCTCGCCTTCCACGATGACGTGGATGTGGAAGGAGTGCCCGTGGAGCCGGCGGCACTTGTGACCTTCCGGGAAGGTCGGCAGCCAGTGCGCCGCTTCGAAGCGGAACGACTTGCTCAGTGATACCCGCATGCGTGGATCGGCCTCAGCCTTCGTTGACCCACTTCAGACCGCGGCGGCGGTCGCGGAGACGGCGAGCCTTGCCGATGCGGTCGCGAAGGTAGTAGAGCTTGGCGCGACGCGCGTCACCGTGTCGAACCACCTCGATCTTCGCGATGCGGGGGCTGTGCAGCGGAAANATCCGCTCCACGCCTTCGTTCGCGACGATGCGACGGACGGTGATGGTCCGGTTGACGCCCCGGCCCTTGTCGCCGATGAGGACGCCCTGGAAGACCTGGACGCGTTCCTTCTCGCCCTCGACGATGAGGTAGTGGACGTCGAGCGTGTCGCCGACCGAGAAGCTGGGGAGGGCGTCGTCGGCNTTGAGCTGGCCGGCGACCGCCGATTCGATGGTTTCCGTGCGGTTCATGATTCCGAATCTCCCGGGCCGTCGCCCGAATGTTCCCCTCGAGCGGACTCGCCGCCGTCGGGTTGCCGCGACATGGATCGTTCGACGTCCAGGGGTCGCGGTNNAGGGTCGAGAAGGTCGGGGCGGCGCCGTCGCGTCCGCTCGACCGATTGTTCACGTCGCCAGTCGGCGATCGCACCGTGATCGCCGCTGAGCAGCACGTCGGGTACTTCCCGATCGTGCCAGGAGCGGGGCCGGGTGAAGTGCGGGCAGTCCAGCAGCGGACGGCCCGATTCATCCCGGGTCGAGAAGGAGTCCTCGGCCGCGGAATCCGCGTGCCCGAGCACCCCGGGAAGCAGTCGAACGAGGGCGTCGATCAGCACCATCGCCGGCAGTTCACCGCCGGAGACGACGTAGTCGCCGATCGAGATCTCGAGCGGATCGAGTTCGTCGATCACCCGCTCGTCGATCCCCTCGTAGTGTCCGGCGATGAGGAGCAGCCGCGATTCGCCGGCCAGTTCCTCGACCCGGGCCTGGGTGAGTGGTTCGCCCTGGGGCGTGAGGAGCACGCGACGGGCGGGCGACGTCTCCGACGCCTCCACCGCGTTCACCGCATCCCACAGGGGTTCGCACATCATCACCATGCCGGGGCCTCCGCCGAACGGTCGATCGTCNACNGTGCGATGTCGNTCCGTCGTCCATTNCCGNAGGTCGTGGAGGTGGTACTCCGCGGCTCCGCTGGACGCCGCTCNTCCNGGCATGCTGGTCGCGAGGACTTCGCGAAACATGTCGGGAAAGAGCGTGAGGACGTCGATGCGCATCGAATTCCGATCGCCGAGGCTTCACGCCGGCCGAGGAGTGATCACTCCGCGGCCGACTCCATGGAAACGGGCTCGTCCGAATCCACGAGCGCCGCGTGGTGCGGGCCGGGCTTCGGGTCGATCCCGTTCTTCTTGAAGAGGGCCGCCACCGTCTCGCTCGGCTGGGCGCCGACCGAGAGCCAGTAGTGGATGCGACCGGCCTTCAGGTTGATGGTCTTTTCGGGATCGGTGGTGATCGGGTCGAACCACCCGAGCGCCTCGATGACTCGACCNTCNCTGGGGGANCGCTTGTCCATCGCNCTGATGCGATAGAACGGACGGCGGATGCGACCCATCCGCTTCATGCGCAAGACAACCATNNTTGATTCCTCGCTGGCGTGGTCCTCGTCTCCCCNGCATCACGTGATGCGGGTCNTCGGAGATCGGGCGCCTCGGAGAGAACCCGGTCGGGTTCCGTGCGANACGGCCTTCGGCCCACGGGGGCGAANCGGAGATTGTAGAGGAAACGGCTCCGAGGTCAACGCCCCGGTGGGAATCGGCGATTCCNGGGCCGAATCGGGGTCAGNTCCCCGACGCGGCCATGATGAAGCCCTGCACGATGCCCACCCANAGCAGGGCGGCGTTCTCGATGAAGCCGTAGGCGACCCGACCGATGGGGGTGATCCAGAAGACGATCACGAAGAACGCCAGGCCGAACATCCCGGCGTTGGGGTGGTTCAGGAGCCGCCGGTAGGGGTTCGATACGGTGGCGAGGATCCGCGAGCCGTCGAGCGGGGGGATCGGCAGGAGATTCAGGGCGAGCAGGACGAGATTGAGCCAGCCACCCGTGTAGCAGAACTCGAACGTCCGCAGCGCCCATTCCGGCTTCACCTCGGTCCCGAGGGTGGTCGCACTGATCACGCCCGCGATGGTGAGAAGGATGACCGCAAGGATCAGATTCACCGCCGGGCCCGCCACCGCGACGATCGCGTCGCCCCAACGACGGTGTCGGAAGTTGCCGGGATTGACGGGCATCAAGCCCCACGCGAATCCGAGCAACAGGAACGCGATGATGCTGTACCCGCCCATGTGCACCATCGGGTTGATGGTCATGTGGCCGGTTTGTCGCGGGGTGTCGTCACCCTCCCAGATCGCCGCCCAGCCGTGGCCGAGTTCGTGCAGGCAGATCGAGACGATCACCCAGAAGATCCAGGACGCGAGTTGGACGACCTGTCCCTGATTCCAGAGGTCCGCGATCCACCATCCGCTCATGACGTCGGTTCCTTTCGTTTCTCAACCAGCCGGACATCATCGATTCGGAGGTCCGCGTCGATTCCCTTCACCATGTCCCAGAGCGTCAGCAGCGATACCGACACCCCGGTCAGGGCCTCCATCTCGACGCCGGTCCGGGCGGTGATGATCGCCGTCCCGGTCACGCGAAGTCGATCCGGTCCGGCCCGCTCGAAGTCGATCGAAACCGCGTCGAGCGGGAGGGTGTGGCACAGGGGAATGAGCGCGTCACACCGCTTGGCGGCCTGGATCCCGGCGATCCGAGCCACCGCCAGGGCTTCGCCCTTGGGCAGATCGCCGGCGATCACTCGGTCCAGCGTCGCCGCCGCGGCGACCAGCGTGCCGGTCGCGATCGCGGTCCGGTGCATCGGCGGCTTGTGGCCGACGTCGACCATGCGGGCGCGGCCTTCGGCGTCGAGATGGGTGAGATCGCTCATTCGGTGCAGTATCGCGGATCACACGGATCCGCGTCGGTGACGCCCCTTCGGCCCGGCGGGCCGGGACCGGCTCAGATCCGGGCGTGGTGCGTCACGTGACCTCCATGGACGGTGGCCCGCACGGCGGGCCGCTCGCTCGTCCAGTCGACGGTGTGCGGATCGCGGTCGAGGATCACGAGGTCGGCGGGATCGCCGACCCGCACCGCGACGGATGGCAGGCCCAGGGCGCGACGGGGATTGGTCGTGTACGCCTCGATCGCGGTGGCGACGTCGACGGTGCGGTCGCCGGGGACCACGCGGCCGTTGCGATCCCGGCCGGTGACCGCGACCCGGATGCCCTCGATGGGATCGGGATTCTCGATCGGCCAGTCGCTTCCGAAGGACAGCGTGCCGCTCGCGTCGCGGATCGCGCGAAACGGGAAGAACGCGTCGAAGCGGTCCGGGCCGAGCGACGCTTCGACGGTGATGCCATCGTCGAGCATGTGCGTCGGCTGCATGCTCGCGTGGCGGTTCGGCGGTGAGAAGCGGGGGATGTCGGCGGGATCGACGGTCTGGCAGTGTTCGACCCTGATCTCCGGGGGTTCGAGTCCGGCTTCGCGGGCGATGCGCTCCGCGTGATCGCAGGCGTCGAGCGCGAGTCTGGCCGCCGCGTCGCCGATCGCGTGCATGGATGGCCGCCAGCCGCGCTCCACCACGAACTCGATCCAATCGAGGAGTTCACCCCGTTCGGCGAGTTCGACCAGCATGCCGCGTTCCCCGGGGCGATCCGCGTAGTCCGCGAGCATCGCGGCGGTTCGGGAGCCGAGGGTGCCGTCGAGGAACGCCTTGCAGCCGACGAGTCGGACTCGATCATCGCGTTCGAGCGCCTCGAGTCGGCCGAGCGGTTCGTCGATCGGAAGCGTCCGGTCGAGCATGGTCACCGCCACCCCGACCGCGAGTTCGTCGCGGATCGCGTCGAGCACGTCGATGACGTCCTCCGCGTACGTCATCGAGCCGACCTGCGTGATTCCGAGGGTGGCGAGATGGCGGCTCGCCGCGATCGTCGTGCGACGCCGGGTCTCGACCGACGGCTTCGGGACGATCGGGTTCACGAGTTCCCAGGCGGCGGACTCGAGCAGGAGGCCGTTCGGCCGGCCGTCGGCGTTCTTCACGATGGTGCCGCCCGGAGGCGGTTCCGCATCGCCGAGCATCGCGAGGACCACGTCGTTGACCAGCACCGCATGGTGATCGTGCTTGAAGCAGACCACCGGTCGGTCGCCGCACGCCTCGAGCCATGAACGATCGGGCAGTTCGCCGCCCCAGTCGGTCTCCAGCCAGCCGTGGCCGAGGAGCCAGGCGTCGGGGCCGTGGCTCGGCAGCGTCGTGGCCCGTGCCGTGAGTCTTCGCTCGAAGTCGGTCCGGCCCGTGCAACGCGAGAGATCGACCTGCTCGAGGGTCGTCGCCGCGAGCACGAGGTGCAGGTGCGCATCGACGAACCCCGGCAGCACGGTCCCGCCGCCGCCTTCGAGGATCGCCCCGGTGGCGTCGGCCGAGCCACCGAGCTCGATCGCGGTGATGCGGCCGTCCTCGCACCGGATGTCGACCTTCCGACCGTCGACGAGGACGTCACGCAACCGGACGTTGGTGTCGCTTGGATCCGATGGTCGTGGAGCGTCGAAGTTCATCCCGGTATCGTACGCCCGTGGACGAACCGTTCCGTCCGCGCCTCTTTCGCATCCGCCACCCGCTCGAAACGGAACGAACATGACGACCCGCCTGCCCGGCTCTCCTCGGCTCATCTCCGGACTTCCCTTCTCGACCCTCGTGACCATTCTGGTGTCGCTGGGGCTCGGATCCATGACCGGATGCGGCGACGGCGCGGCCGGGGGACCGAAGCCGCCGGCGTCCACCAAACCCGCCACTCCGGCCGCCACCACGGCGGCGAACACGCCGCCATCCGCGGCGCCGGGCGTGCCGCAGGCCGGCCCACCCGCGCCGGGGAACGCCGCGGCGGCACCCGCCTCGGTTCCGCCCTCGACACCGGGATGGACGGTCTCCACCGCCACCAGCGATCCCGGGGTCGCCGAGGTCGGCGGGCTCGTGTTTCCGAAGCCGCCGACCTGGGTGTGGTCCCGTCCGCGGATGCGGTTCCGCACGCTTCAGTACGACGTTCCCGGCGTGGCGGATGGTGGTGGCGCCGCGGAGATCGTCTTCTCGCTGTTCAACGGCACCGACGGCGGTCCGACCGACATGAACATCGATCGGTGGGTGAACCAGTTCCGGACGCCCGAAGGCGACCCGGCCGAAGCCGAGATCACGAAGACCGAGGTCGGCGGCATGAAGATCACCAGGATCCAGACCGCCGGCAGCTACCAGTCGATGGGCGCCGCGGCGCCACGGTCGGGCCAGGGCCAGATCGGGGCGATCATCGAAGCACCCGGTCGCCGCGTCTTCGTCCGACTGGTCGGCCCGGAAGGAACCGTGAACGGTACCGCCGAAGCGTTCGATGCGATGCTCGCGGGAGTCATGCCCGCCGGTTGAAGCGAGCATCCCGCGATCGGATTCAATCGATCCGGCGGAATGCGAAACGGGCCGGACGCTCATGCGTCCGGCCCGTTTCACGTGTCCATTGAAGCACTCGGCGGTCAGCCGTTCGCGGCGGCGAACCGGCGGCTCACCTCGCTCCAGTTGACGATGTTCCAGAACGCCGCGATGTAGTCCGGCCGGCGGTTCTGATACTCGAGATAGTAGGCGTGCTCCCAGACGTCGAGTCCGAGGATCGGCACGCATTCGCAATCGGTGATGCCGGTCATCAGGGGATTGTCCTGGTTCGGCGTCGAGCAGACGCAGAGTCCGCCGCCCGGCTTGACACCGAGCCACGCCCAGCCCGAGCCGAATCGAGTCGCACCGGCGTTGGCGAACGCGGTCTTCATCTCGTCCATCGAGCCGAACGCGGCGTCGATCGCGGACGTGAGTTCCGGACTCGGAGCCCCCGAGTCGCCGACGGGTCCGAGGACCGTCCAGAAGAGACTGTGGTTGAAGTGACCGCCACCGTTGTTACGGACCGCCCCCCGGATCGCGTCGGGAAGCTCCGTGATGTTCGCGCAGAGATCGTCGATCGAGTGGCTCGCGAGATCGTCGTGGCCCTCGAGCGCGGCGTTGAGCTTCGCGACATAGGCGGCATGATGCTTGGAATGGTGGATATTCATGGTCCGCGCGTCGATCGAAGGTTCGAGGGCGGATTCGGCGTACGGGAGTTCGGGGAGCGTGAAGGCCATGGTGATGATTCCGGTCGGGTTCAGCGTGATTCGTCGGGCGCCGGTGTTCCGGCGTCCGTGACGGGGGGGGACAGTGTAGACGCCCCTCGGGTCGAGGTGGACCGGTTCGCCTGCTAGGCTTGTCCGGATGCGACACGACGGGCTCGAACGACTGGTCGATGCGAACGCCAACCGCGTTCGCGAGGGGCTCCGAACCCTCGAGGATCTCGCCCGATTCGTCATGGACGTGCCGGAGACCGCTCGGGATCTGAAGGGGGTCCGACACGAGATCACCGCCGCCGCCGATCGGCTGCTCGGCCCGACCTCGATGGCGCGGGACACCGCCGGTGACGTCGGAACCACGAATTCCACGGCCGGCGAACTGGCCCGACCCGGACTGGTCGCGGTCGCGGAGGCGGCCGGAGGCCGGGTCGCCGAGGGCTGTCGTTCGCTGGAGGAAGCGGCCAAGGTGCTCGATGCCGGTGGCCGGATCGCGACCGCGATCCAATCCGCCCGGTACGCGGCCTACGACCTCGCCTCCGAGGTGACCGTCGCACTCTCCCGGGGGCGGCCCACGGGCTGGCGGGTGCAGGTCCTGCTCACCGAATCGGCCTGCCGACGACCGTGGACGGAGGTGCTGGAGGCGGTGATCGCCGGCGGCGCCGATGCCATCCAGGTGCGGGAGAAGGACCTCGATCCGACCCGGCTCGTCGAGCGGGTCCGGGCCGTGATCGAGATCGCTCGACCCGCCGGGATTCCGGTGGTGGTGAACGATCGGGCGGACGTCGCGGTCGCCGCGGCGGCGGACGGGGTCCACCTCGGGCAGGGCGACCTGCCGGTCGAGGCGGCGCGTCGCGTCGTCGGCGGCCTCGCCCTCGTCGGTGGAAGCGCTCACGATCTCGACGAGGCGCGTCGGAACCACGCGGCCGGCTGTGACTACTGCGGCATCGGCCGATTCGCGGCGAGCACGACGAAGCCCGACGTGGTCGCGGGCGGCCCGACCCTCGTTCGGGCGATGTCGGAGACCTTTCCCGGCTGGCCGCAGCTCGCCATCGGCGGGATCGGGCTCGAAAACATCGATCAGGTCATCGCCGCGGGCGGGGTCGCGATCGCGGTGTGCGAGGCCGCCTGTGACGCCGATGATCCGGCCGCAGTGGTGGGGGACCTTCGAAATCGGCTCCAGCAGGCATCGGAATCGGCCGCCGACGCCGGGATGACGGCATGATCGAGGACGTCGAATTCACGTTGTGTGGAACCGGCACGTCGAGCGGCATCCCGATCATCGGATGCGACTGCAGCGTCTGTTCAAGCGAGGATTTTCGTGATCGGCGCACCCGATGCGGCGCCGCGATCCGATTCCGGGATTCCAAGGGTGATCCCCGGATGATCCTGCTCGACTGTCCGCCGGATCACCGGGAGCATGCCCTGCGGCTCGGGCTGAACCGGTGCGATGCGATTTTCTTCACCCACAACCATGTCGACCACACCTTCGGGCTCGACGACGTCCGCCGCTACAACGCGGTCCAGCGATCCCCGATCGAGATCCTTGCGGATCAATCGACCATCGTGGCGATCGAGCGGACCTTCCAGCACATCTTCCGGCCCTTCGACAACGTCAATCCCTCCTTCGTCGCGAGTCTGACGGTCCGGGAGATCGAGCCGTTCACCCCGGTCGACCGATTCGGTCTTCGCTTCGAGCCGCTTCGGTTGTTTCACGGTCGGCTTCCGATCCTTGGCTTCCGGATCGAGGCCCTCGACGCCGACGGGGGGATCGCGACGAATCAGCCCGGACCGTTCCCGCTCGCCTACTGCACCGACGTCTCGGGAATCCCGCCGGAGACCTGGCCTCGGCTCGAAGGACTCCGGACGCTGGTGCTCGACATGCTCCGCCCGAAGGCCCATCCGACCCATTTCACGGTCGATGAGGCGATCGACACCGCGGGCCGGATCGGGGCCGAATCGACCTGGTTCATCCACATGTCGCACGAGATCCGCCATGCGGCGGTCGCCCCGGGCCTTCCCGCCGGGATGAATCTGGCCTGGGACGGCGTCCAGTTGGGTTGATTGGCGGCGTTCACGTGGCGGGAGACGGCCACGTTCTGTAGACTTTCGAACCTCTTATGGCACAAATCCGCGAAATCAAGCAGCGCATGGTCGCCGTCGGCACGATCCAACGGATCACCAAGACCATGCAGATGATCGCCACCGCGAAGTTCACCGCGGCGGTCCAGCGCACCAAGGCCACCCAGCCGTACACGGAGAAGATCCGTGAACTGGTGGCGGCGGTGTGCAGCGATCCTTCGGAACTCGATCATCCGCTGGTCGGCGGCGACCGCGCCGCCTCCGGCCGGGAGTTGATGCTCGTCATCGGCTCCGATCGAGGCTTCTGCGGCGCGTTCAACTCGAACGTGCTTCGGAAGGCGCTCCGCTTCCAGCGCGAGCAGGTGAAGTCGGGCACCGAGGTCACGATCGAGACCAGCGGCAAGAAGGCGTCGAACTTCTTCAAGTTCGCCAACGTTCCCGTCGCGGAAGCGCACAACATCGGTGACAAGCCGGACTTCGACGAGGTGGCGGCGATCGCCGACCGCTACATGGATCTCTTCGTGGCGGGCGAGGTCGACGCGGTCCATGTCGCGTACATGCGGTTCGAAAGCAATTCGCGACAGATCCCGGAGGTCCAGCAGTTGCTCCCGCTCGAGGCGCCGGCCGGCGACGATGCGGGCGCCGGATCATCGATGTACGAGTTCACGCCCGACGAGGCGTCGCTGCTCAACGATCTGCTTCCCCGCGCCGTCCGGACCTCGCTCTTCCAGTCGTTCAACGACGCGGTGGTGAGCGAGCAGATCATGCGGATGATCGCCATGAAGGCCGCGACCGACAACGCCGCGAGCCTGGGTCGGACGCTGAAGCGTGACTACAACCGTGCTCGACAGGCGAAGATCACCACCGAACTCACCGAGATCGTCTCCGGCGCCGCCGCGCTGGCCTGATCGATCCTCGGACCCGTTCGACGAATCGGCCTCGAACCGCGACCTGCGTCGCGACTCGAGGCCGGTTTTCTTCGGGGCGGTCGACGGACCTCGACCGGTCTCAGTCGGTGGCTGAATCCGGATCCGTCCCGTCGACGTCGTTGCCGTCCTTCGCCCATTGGAGCAGTCCACCACGGAGGGTGTAGACGTCCTTGATCCCCAGCTCGATCAGCCGCTTGCTGGCGGCGTCGGCGAGGATGTCCTGGAAATCGTTGCCGTACACGATCACCGGATTGCGATCCCGCAGGGCCACCAGCGCATCATTCTCGAAGTCGCCACTCCCGAAGTAGAGGTTGATCGCGGAGGGGATGTGAGCGGTGTCGAAGCGGGCGGGGGATCGGGGATCGACCCAGGCCGCCCGGGCATCCGAACTGAAGAGTCCGCCGCCGCTCCGAGCGGCCAGATTCACCGCCTCGGCGGGCGTCACGGGCTGCAGGTCTCGATCGCTGGTCTTCTGGGTGCAGCCGACGCCCGATAGGACGAGGATGGAGGCGAGAATCACGGGTACGGGCAGGGGAAGGTGCATGGGCGGATTTCCGAAGTGGTGTCGATCGTGGGTCGATGGCAGAATACGGGATAACCTGTACCCGCAGGTTCGCGAGGTGCGGATCCGCCGCGCCCGTCCGGCCGCCTCTCTGGAATCACCGATGCGTCGTCCCCAGTTCTTCGCACTTCTCGTATTCGTGCTCCCCTTGATGATCGGGCGGCACGCCTTCGCCCAATTCGGGCTCGATGCGGCCCCCGAGGCGGACCGCCTCGTCCGGATCGATGCGGTCTTCCCGACGGCGAAGATCGCTCCGGGGCGGACCGAACTTCTCGGCGTCCGGTTCCGGATCGCGCCCAAGTGGCACATCTACTGGCGGAATCCCGGGGACAGCGGCTCGGAGCCGCGGGTCAAGCTCGCGCTGCCGGACGGCTTCAAGGCCGGGGAACTGATCTGGCCGCGACCGGTGGTCCACGCGACCGAGTGGGAGACGACCTTCGG
>NZFT01000031.1 GCA_002690755.1 Phycisphaerae bacterium | reverse complement strand
CGACGCCGCCGACGCGGGCGGACTCGTCGGCGCCCACATCATCACCGTCCAGTGGGAGGCCTTCAGCTTCCTGCCCGGCTTCGCGATGGGGACCGCGGCCGGCGCGCTCGCCGGTCAGTATCTCGGCGCCGGCAATCCCGCCATGGCCCGGCGGGCCCTGATCGCCTGCACGGTGATCGGCGTCATCATGATGTCGGCGATGGGCGTGATCTTCATGCTGTTCGGTCGAACCCTCACCTCCATCATCAGCGACCAGCCGATCCATCTCGCCGAGGTGCCCCGCCTGCTCTTCATCTGCGGCACCACCCAGGCCTTCTTCGCGCTGACCATGGTGCTTCGCCAGGGGCTTCGCGGCGTGGGCGACACGCGGTGGACGCTGCTGATAACCACCTCTTCAAGCTACGGAATCCGGCTTCCCGCCTGCTGGCTCCTGGGTATCCACTTCGAACTCGGGCTGGCGGGAATCTGGATGGGGTTGATGGGCGAAATCGTAATTCGAGGAATGCTGTTTCTGTTCCGCTTCCTCCACGGAGGATGGACGAAGATCGAGGTCTGAGCGGCCTGTTCGGGCCCCCTGGGGCACCCATGGCCGGGATCCTCGCTAGCATCGATCGGACACCCACCGGCCCCATCGCCGCGTCGCCCGCAGGAATTCGCCGATGATCATGCCCGAACGAGAAAGCTCGAAAGCACCGACCATCGATCCGAGCGCCGATCCCCTCGACCCGGGGTTCCAGGACGCACTGGTCGCCGGCGAAGCCCGACTGTCGCCCGAACAGGCCCTCGACGCCTGGCACCGAATGCCCATCGCCGATCTCGGCCGGTTGGCCGACCGAAGGTGCCGAGCGATCCACGGCGACTCGATCCGGACCTACGTGATCGATCGGAACATCAACTACACGAATGTCTGCACCGCGAAGTGCACGTTCTGCGCCTTTCGAAGAGACCAGGACGCGCAGGACGCCTATACCCTCGAATACGACGAACTGCTTCAGAAGATCCGCGAAGTGGTCGCGATCGGCGGCACCCAGATCCTGATGCAGGGCGGGATGAATCCCGAACTTCCCCTCGACTGGTACGTCGAACTGCTGCGCAGCATCAAGGCGGAGTTCCCCGACCTCCATGTCCACGCCTTCAGTCCGCCGGAGTTCATCGAGTTCGTGAACTTCTTCGACCCCGAGGGCGACACCCTCGCCGACAAACTCCGCACGGTGCTCAGGCCGCTGGTCGAGGCGGGCCTCGACTCGATTCCGGGCGGCGGCGGCGAGATCTTCGCGGATGCCGTTCGCCGAAAGATCGGCCTCGGCAAGTGCACTGCCGAAGCGTGGTTGACCGTGATGCGGGTCGCCCACGAATTCGGGCTGAACACCTCCGCCACGATGATGTTCGGACACATCGAGGGCGTCGGGGACCGGATCCACCACCTGGAGCTCGTCCGCCGCTGGCAGGACGATGCGATCAACGACTTCGCCGCGGACGGTGGTGGTCGATACCACGCGTTCATCTCCTGGCCGTTCCAGCCCGACAACACCCCGCTCGGTCGGCTGAAGGCCTGGGGCGACGTCGAGGGCGACGACCCCGACGCCCCATTCCCGGGCGACGTGGTCGGCCTCCTCGACGGCTCCGGCGACCGGTCGCTGCACCGTGAATTCGGCCGTCGACTCCGACTCGCGGGCGCCACCACCTACCTTCGGACCCAGGCCCTGAGCCGCCTCTACCTCGACAACATCTGGTCCATCGGCTCGAGCTGGGTGACCATGGGCCCGCACATCGGGCAGGTCGCCCTCCGCTTCGGTGCGAACGACATGGGCTCGGTGATGATGGAGGAGAACGTGGTGTCCTCCGCCGGTACCGCCCACTGCCTCAACGAGCCCATGATCTGCCGCCTGATCCGAGATGCCGGATTCGTTCCCGCCCAGCGTGACAACGACTACCGCGTGCTCACCCCCCACTTCGCACCGAAGGGTCCCGACCTCGAGGTCGAGGACTGGTCGAAGTACCGCGCCACCTCGTTGCACAAGCAGACCGAGTCGACCGAGGAGGGCGCCGGCTGCGGCTCCCACTTCGGGACGACCACCGGTGATGCTTCGGCGATCGTCGATCTGACCGTCAAGGGCGACTGACGCGGCCCCGTCGATGAACGAATCATCAGGGTGGATCAGGGTGGATCAGGGTGGATCAGGGGCCACATCCGTCTCGTCGACCACATCCTCCGGCGGTTCACCGGACGGGCGATCGACACCGGGTTTCGCCGGGGGGAACATGCCCGTCAACCAACGATCGACGAACTCCGGTGAGACCGGATCCCTCACCACCACCCCGAGATAGTCGAGTTGCGAGGTCAGCGTCGCGTGGAAGTCTTCCGCAGCGACCTGCCGCGAGCTGCCATCCTCGCCATCGATCACGATCACCGAGATTCGTTCGGGCTGCGCCGGATCCGCTCGGAGCCCGATCACCGCCTTCGAGGTGCCTCCGCCCGATGCCGTTCCCGGAAGCGCGGTGAGCCAGAGATCCCCGGCGAACCAGTTGATGCATCCGGCCTGGGAGGCAAAGGTGGTCTTCGTCCCGGACGGGGTCTGAAACAAGTCCTCGAGATCATCGGCACTCAACTGGTCCAGGAGATCATCACTGAGCGTCGGCGCCGCCATCGAGGTGAGTTCGGGAAGCAGGCCTCGCACGATCTTCTCGACGTCGTCCTCCACCACGCCGGACAACCCCGCCGTCCGGGTCGCCGTCACGGGCGGAAGGGCGTTCCCGGCCAGGCGTGCGTTCATCGTGTTCGCCGAAACGACGGCGTTGAACACGATCACGCCGACGAACAGGAGAATCGCGAGGATCGGCACGGTGAGGACCGCGAGCGTCGCCCGCCCGCCGCCGACCCGCTGGCCCGCGGCGACGAGCAGGATGGTCGAGACGATCGCCCAGATGCCACTCACCTGACTTCCGCAATAGGGACCGAGGCACGGAATCGCGACGATGATCACCGGCCCGGAGCCGAAGCAGGCGAGGGACACGGTCCGACCCAGTCCATGCTGGACCGGTCCGGTGAGTCGAAGGATCAGATGGCTCACGACCCCGGTGAGCAGCACGCCCGCGACGCTCGTGAAGATCGCGCTGATGCCGAATATGGAGATGCCGCCTGCGGCCACGCCGAGGCCAGGCCCGCCGACGGCGTTCAGGCCTCCGGTCCAGAGCGGAACGGCCATGATGACGAAGATGATCGGAAGGAACCCGACGATCAGCGAAAGGAGGTTGACCAGCAGGAGGAAGGCGATCGCGGCGTTGGGACTGGAACTCCCGGGAATCCCCCGGGCGAGGTCACCCGGACGGACCATCGCCCACCCCGCCGTGAAGATCATCCGCTTGAAGATCCCGCGGGATTGATCGAACCACGGTGCCACCGTCGTCTCGATCGCATCGTTGCCTTCGAGCGGGCGGATGATGCACTCATCCTGCTCGATCGGGGTGTTGCAACCGACACACTCGAACGAGGCCGGATCGAGGTGACCATCGGCGGTGTCACCGTAGTAGGCCTGATCGCAGTGCGGACAGCAGAAACGGACCTCGCCGATCCTGAATTCGAAGTCGCCCGGGTGGAACTCATCCCCGCATTCGGGACAGGCGCCGGGCGGCAGGTTCCAAAGTGGATACTCGCACTTCTTGCAACGCATGAAGACGCTCCTTCCATGGACCCGATCTGCCTGCCCGCAGACACCCCGCCGACGAACGAAAGACGCTCGGCCACCCTCCGGTCTTTCCAGCCGACCCACCCCGCGGATGCGGCTCAGTCCTCGGGACAACCTTCGGCGATGCGTCTTCTGAACTCGGCCACCAGTCGCCGGGTGACTTCACCCATCCGTCCGGTTCCGATCACCGAATCGTCGATCCGCGAAACGCCGATCACCTCGGCCGCGGTACCGGTCAGGAACACCTCGTCGGCCTCCAGCAGCGTCTCGATTCCGAAGACGTCCTCATCGACCTCGAAGCCGCAGGCGGGCGCGATCTCCCGCATCACGAACCGTCGCGTCACGCCGTGAAGGATCCCCGTGCTGGTCGCCGGCGTGAAGATCCGGTCACCCTTCACCGCGAAGATGTTGTCGCCGGTGCATTCCGCGACCTGGCCGTCGGTGTTCAGCATGATCGCCTCGAGCACGCCCGCTTCGATCGCCTCGACCTTGGCGAGGATGTTGTTGAGGTAGTTCAGGCTCTTGATCCGCGGATCGAGGCACTCGATCGGGATGCGGGGACGCTTGGCGACGATGACCTTCATCCCCTCCTCGTAGAGTTCCTCGGGGTAGAGTTGGATCCGGTCGGCGATGATGAACGTGCCCGGGGTCGGGCACCGGAAGGGATGCAGTCCCAGCGTGCCGACGCCACGGGTGAACACCAGCCGGATGTAGCCGTCCTCGATGCCGTTGGCATCCACGGTGGCCCGGATCGCGTCCTCGATCTCCTCGAAGTCGTAGGCGGGTTTCAGATGGATGAGCGCCGCGGATTCGAACATCCGGGCGAGGTGCGTCTTCAGTTTCAGGATCCTGCCGCCGTAGGCGCGGATCCCCTCGAAGCAGCCGTCGCCGTAGAGCAGGCCGTGATCGAAGACCGAGACCATCGCCTCGTCCTTCGGAACCATTTTTCCGTCGTGCCAGATGTAAGACATGGGCGGACATTCTACCGATTCCCGATCGCTCGCGGATCGATCCCGCCACGTGACTCAGGAACCGCAACGGCCCCAGTTCGAGAGCAGCAGACCGAGGTCGCCGGGCCCGACCAGACCGTCCCGGTCGAGATCCGACCGGCACCCGTCCCGCCCGCCCCAGTCGATCAGGATCAGGCCGAGATCGATCCCCCCGACTCGGGCGTCCCGATCGAGGTCCCCGGTGCAGGCGATCCCCGGCGCCCGGATCGCACCGGAACCGAGTCCTCGAGCCACCACGTCGACGAGCGGACGAATCGGCCTGCGCGCGGGGGCCGCGATCGAGGTCGGCACGTCGGTCTGCCCCCCGGAGTTGAATCCCCACGAGGCGACACTGCCGTCCTCGTGAAGCAGCACGGTGTGGGCGAGACCGGCCGCCACCGCGGCAGCGGGGTGTTCCGGTGTCCCGATCCCGACTGGAACGGAGACCTGGCCGTGGGCGTCGTCGCCCCAGCAACGCACCGAGCCGTCCTCGAGAATGACGACCGAATGGGAGAAACCCGTCGCGATGGCGACCACCCGGTGACCGGGATCTCCGATCCCCTCGGGAACGTCGCACTGGCCATGGAAATTCTCGCCCCAGCAGTGGATCGATCCATCCTGCATCAGACCGATGGTGTGCCGGTTGCCGACGCTCAGACGCCGCAGTCCCGTCTCGGGTATCGCCTCGAAGGGGTCGCAATCCGGCGCCGCCGGGTTGCCCCAGCAGACGACCGAGCCGTCCATCATCAACGCGGTGGTGCTGTAGACCGCGGCGTGAACCGAGCGGACGGGATGCTCGGGGGAACCGACTTCGGGGGGGACGATGCACTCGGCGAACTCGTTCTCGCCCCAGCAGCGGACGGACCCGTCCGCGAGGATCACCGCGGTGTGGCCTTCGCCCGCCGATACCTGCACCGCCGGAATCTGGAACGGTCCCGAACCGACGTCCGGCGGCACGTTCGACTCGCCGAAGAAGTTGCTGCCCCAGCAGACGACGTCACCATCATCCAGCACCGCCGCGGCGTGAAGGACGCCCATCGAGAGTTGGACCACGGGACGATGAACGCAGGGTTCCAGAACGTAGTACGGCGTGCCCCAGATCACGAAGTCGGCCCCTGGATCGACCTCGGGGGGATCACCCGTGACCACCGTCGCCGGTATCAGGACGCCGCTCGCGAACAGGCCGACACAACCCGCCACGACGCCGCCAAGGCGATGGAGAAGCGACGATCGTTCCTGCGATGCCGGCGGCTTCATCATGGCCCCAGTCTACGTACCGGCCGACGTGGGAAGAGGAATCGGCGGACGAACGACGGAAAGATCCTGCGAATCAGGTCCGATGCGCGGCTTGGGGACCGGTCAGGCGTGGATCTTGCGTCGCCGGGCGGGCGGAATGCCGAGCTGCTCGCGGTACTTCACGACGGTCCGCCGTGCGATCTCGACGCCCCGTTCGGCCAGCGCGTCCGCGAGTTTCTGATCGCTCAACGGCTTCGCCTTGTCTTCCGCGTCGACGATCTCGCGCAGCATCTCCTTGATCGCCTCCCAGCTGCGATCGTCACCCGCGTCGGATTCCCGGCCACCCGAGAAGAAGCGGCGAAGCGGAAACATCCCGCGCGGCGTCTGCATCCACTTCTCGCTGACCGCACGACTGACCGTCGCGACATGGACCCCGAGCTGGTCCGCGACCTCGGTCATCGGCAGCGGCTTCAGGAACTGGGGGCCGTGATCGAAGAACTCCCGCTGCCGTGAAAGGACGACCCGCACCACGCGAAGCAGCGTGTTCGTCCGCTGATTGACCGCATCGATGAGCCAGGTCGCATCACGAATCGCATCGTCGATGAAACCGCGATCCTTCTTTTCGAGTTTCTGGTCGTCCTTCATCCCTTCGACCTGCGGATTGATCCGCAGCGGTGGAACCACCCCGTCGGCGAGCGCCGCGACGTAGGTGTCGGACTCCGGCTCGTATTCGACGAGGACGTCCGGAACGACGACGCCCGCATCGGGGTTGACCAGCTCCCGCCCCGGCCAGAGCGTCAGTCGTCGCATGAGCTCCTTCGCGATCTGCACCCGTTCGAGGGGCATCTCCGCATCCTTGGCGATCTTCGGCAGCCGGTTCTCCACGAGATCCGCGAAGTGCTCCCCCACCAGCACCGCCGCGTCGGTCCAGGCGCCGTCCTCGTCGCCCTCCTGCTCGACGATCGCATCGATCTGGAGCAGCAGGGACTCCTGCTTGGACCGCGCCATCAGCCCCGGTGGATCGAGGATCCGCTGCAGCCGATCGAGGGTGCGGTCGAGGAGTTCGACCGACCAGTCCTCGATGCCGAGTCCCGATCCCTGATCGAGAATCGTGTCGAGGTCGGTCTCCAGGAGGCCGTCGTCGTCGACGTACTCGATGAGTCGCCGGCCGGCGGCCGCCACGTTCTCCACCGCATCCACGAACCGCCATTGCGCCTCGAGCTGCGCCGCGAGTCCGAGTCCGCGTCCCGCGGTGTTCGCCATCGCGTCCATCTTGCGGTCCCGATCGCCGGTGGTGGCGGCGCGTCGCGCCCCGTAGTCGTCACCATCCCACACCTCCCGGTATCGATTCTCGAGGTCCGCAAGGCGTCCGAAATCCTCGCCCCCCTCGCCCGCGATGAACTCGCGCTCCGTCTCCGCGACGTCGCCACCGGGTTCACGATCGGCCGCGCCGCCGTCACCCGGCTCCACGAGTTCGAGCGCGACGTTCTTCTCGAGTTCCTGCTCGATCCGCTCCTGCAGCGCCGCGAGGGGCAACTGGAGGATCTCCATCGACTGGATCATCCTCGGGGCCAGCTTCATCTGCTGACCGAGCTTCATCTGTTGACGCGTGTCGAATCGCATCGTGGTCATGGCGAGGTCGTTCCGGAACGGAGACGCGCTCCCTCGGCGTCGTGCCTGTTGGCGCCGCGGGGCGTCGATCCTTCGACACCCGACCATCGCGGGCCGTTCCGGGTTGGACCATGCGACATCATGGTATCGCCGGACGGGAGAACGATCTCCGAATGAGAATCCTCGTCGGAAGGCTCCATTTCAGGATCCGCGGGATGATTCCCGTTTACCACGCGGTGATCAGTCGATCGGACGCCGCTCGGTGATGGCATCGGCCAGCACCGCCCGGCTGGCGTATTCGATCTGGGATCCCGACGGCAGCCCTCGGGCGAGCCGGGTGGTCGAGATTCCGAGTCGCCGGGCCTCCTCCGCGACGTGGAGGGAGGTGGTGTCCCCCTCCATGTCGGGATTGAGGCCGAGAACGATCTCCCGGACCGGAACGTTTCGCGCATTCCGCCCGGGTTCGCGGAGGCGGGTGATCAGATCGTCGACGGTCAGACCGTCCGGCCCCACCCCGTCGAGCGGATCGAGCCGGCCGAGCAGGACGTGGTACACGCCCGCATGCATGCCGGTCTGCTCGAGGCTGATCAGATCGCGCGGTTGCTCGACCACCAGCACCACCGAGGCGTCTCGCTCGGGGTCGCTGCAGATCGGACACGGATCGACGTCGGCGAGGTTCCAGCAGATCGAACAGTGTCGCACCGACTCCTTCACCCGCGCGATGGACCGGGCGAGGCCGAGGGCCTCGTCGCTCGAACTCTTCAGCACGAAGAATGCGAGCCTTTCAGCGCTCCGCCGGCCGATGCCGGGAAGTCGTGCGAATTCATCGATCAGGTTCGAAACGCTCTCGGGGTACGCGGCCATGGGCACCGTCCTTCTCGAACGCCGGGGATCACATGAGTCCCGGCAGACCACCGGGGGGAAGCGGGATGTTGAGTTCCGACGCCGCCGACTTGAGATGATCCGCGATCATCTCCTGCGCTCGTTCGAGCGCCGCGTTGACGGCGCTGGCGATGAGGTCCTCGGCCATGCCCCGATCGGCGTCTTCGCCGTCCTTCACGAGGATCGCGAGCATCACCGGATCGACGTCGACCGAACGAATCCGCATCTTGCCGTCGGCGACCGCGGTGACCGCACCGCCACCGACCTGGGCCTCGACCGTCATCTCGGCGAGTTCGGCGCGGGCCTGCTCGAACCGCTCCTTGATCCGGGGCAAATCCTTCATGATGCCGCCGAGTCCGGCCATCCCCTTCAGTGCATCGAACATCTAGTCTTCCCTTTCAGTCCTGGCAACCGGTTCCTCGACCTTCGGGGAACCATCGATTCTCCTGACCTGCACGACATGGGCGTCGAACAGTTCCATCGCATCCGCGACCAGCGGGTGCGATTCGACGTCGTGCTCGACGATCGGTGTCGACGCCGGCTCGGACGCCGCGACGCCGACGAACTCGACCCGGATCCGCCGACCGAGGGCTTCCGAGGCCATGCGCTCCAAGGATTCCGGATGCGACACCGTCCAATCGGCCCCGGGGGAGGCCTCGTCCCGGCGGCGGAGCCGGAGATCATTCCCTTCCAGCCGATCGAATTCGAAGTCCGCGAGCATCGCACGATGCCGGGGCGTGGTCGCCGCGGCTTCGAGCCGAGCCCAGGGCCCGGGCGATTCGCCGTCGATGTCTCCCGCCTTCTCGGCCGGGGGATCCGTCGCGGACGCCGCGTCGTTCACGGCGGCCGCCGAGGTGGCCGAAGCCACCACGCGCCGCTCGGGCGTCACGGAATCTCCAGGCGGGTCGGATTTCCCGGGCGTCGCGGCCTTCGTCGGTGATTCCACCGCCCGGGCGATGACCGGCGTCGATTCGGGCTTCGGACCGGTCGCCGCCCCGGTGACCGGCTGAGCGACCGACGCCTCCGTGGTCCGCGGGGACTCAGCGGCGGTCAGGCTTTTTTTTTTCGAAGGCGTCGCCGTGTCGGTGTCGCCCGCAAGCAGCGAGGCGGCCCGGGCGAATCGCTCCGACATCGCCATGCGGGCCACCGCGGCATCGAGGATCGCGCGCGGCGAGGCGCTCACCCGGACCCGGGCGCTCGCGGCGTCGCAGAGCGCGATCATGTGCACCAGTTGCTCCGGCTCGAAGTTCGAGGCCTCGTCGACGAGGGCCGCGGCCTCTTCGGGTCCCGTGCCCAGGATCTCGGGATCGGCGCCGCAGACCCCGGCCGAAAGCAGGAGTCGGAACCGCTCGGCGATGCCGTCGAGGGCGCGTTCGGGGGCCAGCCCCTCCCCCAGCAACGTGGCCATGGCCCGCAGCGTCCCGGCGAGGTCNCCCCCGCCGATCGCCGACACCACGTCCCGGACGATGTCCTCCGGCGGCACGCCGAGCACCCGTTCGAGCAGTTCGGCGTCGAGCCGGCCGTCCGCCGCGGCGACGATCCGCTCCAGGATGCTGAGTCCGTCCCGCATCGAACCGTTGGCGAGCCTCGCCACGCGAAGCACCACCGCTTCGTCGGCTTCGATCGACTCCCGGGCGAGGACGTCGGCGAGGTGCGCCGCGATTCCCGGCACGGAGATCGGCCGGAAGTCGAAGCGCTGGCACCGGCTCTGGATGGTCGGAAGGACCTTGTGCGGCTCCGTCGTGCAAAGGATGAACTTCACGTGCGACGGCGGCTCCTCCATGGTCTTGAGCAGGGCGTTGAACGCCGCGTTCGAAAGCATGTGGACTTCGTCGATGATGTAGATCTTGAACGGCGACCGCGCCGGCCGGATGCTCGCGTTGGCGATCAGGTCTCGGGCGTCCTGCACGCCGTTGTTGCTGGCGCCGTCGATCTCCACGACGTCCATGTCCTCGCCACGAAGGATGGCGTCCTCGACGGCCTGGCCTTCGCCCGCGGACTCGGTGGCGTTGAGGGCCCGGGCGAAGATCCGCGCCATGGAGGTCTTCCCGACGCCGCGGGTGCCGCAGAAGAGATACGCGTGGGCGGTCCGATCCCGGTCGATCGCGCGTTCCAGCGTCTCCGCGATCGACTCCTGCCCCACGACCTCACCGAAGGACCTGGACCGGTAGCGTCGTGCGAGGACCTGGTAGCCGGGAACAGTTTCGGTGGCGGTTTCGGGCATCGAGCACCGGATGTCGGGGGCCGGGAGAACGGCCGAGGGAAGGCGACGGGCGACGCGGGATGGCGACGTGGAGGACGGCCAGGCGATCGACGGCCCGAACGACGAAGCGTATGGCTGCTGCCGTCAAGCCCTGACCAGGTTGGCGAGCCGTCCGTCCGACGGACCCGACCGTCCTCCGCGCCGCGATCCGCGGCCCGGTGGGACATCCTAGCCCGAATCCGGTTCCGAAGCCCGGAGGCGACGGTGGACCGCGTAGAATCCGTTTTGATGGAAAACGACGACGTCATTCCCCCCCCCGTCTCCCCGATCGTGACCCCCTCGGATCTCGACTCGAGCCGGCGCCGTTCACAGCGACTGCTGCTGCTCGTGGTCCGCCTGCTCTTCCTCGTGCTCCTCGTCTCGATCTCGATGCTGACCATCGCCGGTCGCCAGTCGGGCCCCCTCGAATTCCGACTGCAGACGTTCCTCGGCGTCCTGCTCGCCAGCGCGGCGGTGGGGACGATCGTGATCGTCCTCGACGTGATGACCCCGAACAAGCGGCTGTCCTCCGTGGTCGGCGTCTACCTCGGCATCTGCTTCGGACTGCTCGCCGCGGTCGCGGTGAGCTTCCTGATCGACGTGGTCGCCAACGCGATGGGCGGGCTCGAGAGCACCGCCTCCATCTACCTCGGGGTCTCGAAGGCGACCCTCGCGTTGGTCTTCTGCTACCTCTCGGTCTCGGTGGTCCTGACCACCAAGGATGATTTCCGGGTGGTGCTTCCCTACGTCGAGTTCGCCCGCCAGGTCCGGGGGATCCGACCCTTGCTGGTGGACACGTCCTCGCTGGTCGACGGCCGGATCGAAGACGTCGGACGGGCCGGATTCATCGACGCGCCGATCCTGATCGCCGAGTTCGTGCTGGAGGAACTCCAACGACTCTCCGACAGCGGTGATCGTCAGAAGCGCATCCGCGGACGCCGCGGCCTCGACGTGGTCGCGAACATGCAGCAGAATCCATTCCTCGACGTCGCGATCGACGGAACCCGCCCCCCCGGCGTGGGCGTCGACGCGATGCTGGTCGAGATGGCTCGCGGCCAGGATCTGCGGATCCTGACCTCCGACCTGAACCTGCGCAAGATCGCCGAGATCAACGGCGTGACGGTGCTCAACATCAACGACGTCGCCCGGTCCCTCCGGCCCACCTCCCTTCCCGGCGACTCGATGGAGATCGAGCTCGTCAAGGCCGGCGAGGAACCGTCGCAGGCCGTCGGCTACCTTCCGGACGGCAGCATGGTCGTGGTCCAGGATGGCGGCGAACGAGTCGGGCAGGTCGTCGAAGCGGTGATCACCAATTCGCTCCAGACCGCGGGCGGAAGAATGATCTTCGCGAAGATCACGGACGGCGCTCCGACGGATCCCGGTCCGGAGACGCCGCGCACGGGCTCCATCGGGCGGGCCGCGACGTCCCAGCCCAAGGCGACCGGCCCCGGTCCGAAGGAAGGCCGCGACAACGCGGGCGATCGAGGCCGATCGGCACGGCGGAAATCCCGTCGGGACTGATCGAACCCGGCGGTCAGCTCCCGCCCGGGTCGTAGCCGCGTTCGAAGCCCGCCATCCGATCTCCGAACGCCTTCGCCCGATCGAGCCCTCCACGACCGATCGGCTGCCGGACCTGGTGCATCGACAGGGTCGGCATGAAACGGCGACCACCCCGCCCCGCCTCGGAGCGATGCGGCTCGAGGCACCGTGGATCCCACGGAAGCCCGAGAAACTCGATCAGGTCGCGGATCCGGGGTTCGGGCTCGGTCACCAGGGAGGTGTAGTCGACCTCGAACCACGGATTCGGCACCCGTTCGCGCATCGCATCCGTGAATCGCGCCTGGCTGCGGATCATGCGACCGATCCAGTCCAGCCGCGTGGTCCAGGGCATGCGATCGTGCGCGAGATTCTGACCGTAGATCGAAATCGCCACGTCGCCCGGCGTGCGAGCGAGCGTGATGATGCGGGCCCGCGGAAACCACCGGCCGATCACCGGAAGGTGCTGCCAGTTCGAGAGGTGCTTGTTGACGATCCGCTCCGAACGACCGAACAGCGCGGTCTGCCGCTCGAGATATTCGGCACGCATCCGCTCGAGCAGTTCGGGCGACGCGCCCGCGAGCCCCGCGACGCCGTCTGGACCGACCGCGTCGCGAAATCCCCGAAGCACGTCGCCGACCAGGCCGGTCTCTCCTGCACCGTGCGCCTGGGGATGAACACCGATGATCCGTTCCACCAGCGAGGTCCCGCTTCGCGGCAGCGATGCGATGAACACCGGAACCTCGGTCGACTCCGCGGAGGTGGGAACCGATCCGGCTTCGATCCGATCGGTCGCGGCGATGATCTCGTCGAGCCTGCGATCCCAGGCATCGGGGTCGAACGTCACCGGCAGGACCGCGTGTGCGGCGTCGAAGGCGTCCATCGCCTCGTCGAACCGTTCCAGTTTTTCGAGCATGCGGCCGCGGTGGAGAAGCAGCCGGCGTCGGATCGGTGGCGGGGTCGACGACGCCTCCAGCAGCCGATCCACGACCACCATCGCGTCCTCGCGACGTCCCGCGAGCTCGAGGACGTTCGCGTATGACTCCCCCATCTCCGGATCGAGCCCCCGCTTCGAGATCGCCCGCTCGACGACCTCGATCGCTCGATCGTGATCGCCGGCACCCTCGAGGGCCTGCACGAGCATCGCTTCAGCGCGACGGTTGCCGGGCATGCGACGACATGCTTCACGCGCCGATTCGATCATCTCCCGGTAGCGGCCACCGAGCTTGTGGATCACCGCCTGATCGAGCGGGATCATCGGATTGCGCGGGTCGGCCTTGTGGGCTCGATCGAGGAGCCGCTGGGCGTCGAGCATCAATCCTCCCTTCAGGAGGATCAACGCCTTGATCCGCAGCGCGTTCGGATCCTTCGGATTCCGGGCGACCGCCGCATCCACCAGCTTCGCAGCCTCCACGGTGCGACCGGAGTGGAAGAGTTCGGTGGCCCGTTGGAGACCGGGATCCGGCGGGCCGGTCCGCGGCGCACGGTTGCCGGGTCTGCTCGTGGGTTTCCGCTTCATCGTCGCTCCATGCTATTCGAAGCCCTCGTCGAAGCCCCGACCTCGAAACGACGAACCGCGGCCGAAGGCGTCCCCTCGGGCGCCCGCGACCGCGGTGGGCTCGTCGTCTTCGAGCGACTCGTCCCTTCGATCGTCAACGACCGAGGGCGAGCAGCTGCGTCATCAGTTCATCGGTCGTGGTGATCACCCGACTTGCGGCCGAGTAACCGGTCGACGCGAGAATCATGTCGATGAACTCCTGCGAGAGATCCACGTTGGAGAGTTCGAGGGCACCGCCCACGATCCGGCCGGTGCCGAACTCCCGGGCGGTCGCGATCAGCGGCGTGCCCGAGTTCGGACCGCCGCCGAAGAGATTGTCGCCCACGTCGACCAGTCCTTCCGGGTTGGAGAACTTGGCGAGCGCGACCTGGCCGATGGTGCGGGTGAGCCCGTTGGTGAAGGAGCCGGAGATCATCCCGTCCTCGCCGATGGAGAACGAGCCGAGGGTGCCGATCGGCGAGCCGTCCTGATAGACGGCCGCGAAATTGCTGGCACTGTCGGTGAAGCTCGACACCGAGTCGGTGCCGCTGTCGAAGTCCATGTTGACGGTGAGCGGGTTGACCGCCCCGTTCGCACGCTGGATCGAGAAACTCTGGTTGGTCGCACCGACGAATCGACCGTTCGCGTCGAAACTGACCTCCCCGAGGGCGAGGAGTCGGTCGGTGGCGTCGTTGTCGCTGGATTCCGCGACGAACTCCCAGGTCGTGCCACCGGAGGCCTGGGTGCCCTGCAGCACGAAGGAGAGATCGATGGTGAGCGGCGTGCCGAGCGAGTCGTAGACCACGAAGCTGGTCCGGACGCTCTCGCCCTCCGCGTCGGAGATCTTGGACATCACCAGGGGGTTGGCGAGCCCGGCACCCGGCGGGTCGATCGTGATGTCGCCGGTCTCGATGTCGAGATCCTGCACCGTGCCTTCGTTGCCAGTGATCACGATGGATCCGTCGACCCCGATGGTGACCGAGCCGCCGAGATCACTCACACTGCCGATCGCGGTGGAGTCGGTGCCGAGGTACTCGTCGAGGAAGTCGATGTAGTCGCCGAAGGTCGTCGCGTTGCTGGTGATCTCGAAGCTGGCGGATCCGAGGTCCTTGCCGCCCTTCTCGACCCCGGCGATGGTGATGGTGCTGCCGACCACCGACGCGGCCTCGAAGGCGAGCGTGAATCCACCCGCACCGTCGCTCACGTAGATGTCCTGCACCCCGAACTGGGTCGAGCCGTCGACCGGAACCGTGCCGGCGGGGTCGGTGTAGAAGGCGCGGGTCTCGTGCACCGAACCGGGGGTGGCGATCTCGCCGGAGGCGTTCAGGTTGCCGTTGAAAATGACGTTGCTGGTCTGCTCGGCGAGGGTCAGCGTGCCCACCGGGATGTTCAACTCCGCGAGATTGCCCTCGACGATGTTGAACTGGTCGTCCACCTCGTAGCCCATGACCTTCGCCCCGGACTGGGTCATGAGGTCGTTCTCGGGATTGCGGATGAAGCCGCCCGAGCGGGTGAAGTACCGCGAACCCGCCTGGTTCACGATGAAGAAGCCGTCACCCTCGATCGCGAGATCGGTGGCGACGCCGGTGACGCCGATCGCACCGTTGGTGAAGTTGCGCTGGGTCCCGCCGATGGTGACCCCGAGCCCGATCTGGCCCGGGTTGCTTCCGCCGGTCGCGTCTCCCGGCGCGGTACCGAGCGAGAAGTTCCGACTGAAGGTCGGCGCGAACGTCATCCGATTCGACTTGTAGGCCGTGGTGTTGACGTTGGCGATGTTGTTGCCGATCACGTCGAGTCGACGCGAATTGCTGGTGAGACCGGAAAGACCGGTGAAGAGTGCGGTGGTGGATGCCATGTCGGACTCCTTGACTCGCTCGGCGGCTCAGGCCGCGTCGTCGCGCTTGATGGACGGGGATTCGGATTCCGGACCGGTGGAAGCGTGTTCAAGCGCTTCGGCGATCCCGGTGGGAAGACTGGTGGCGACCGGCCCGGTGGCGGTCGTGGTGGTGGACTCGGCGTCGCCGCCGAGTCGGACCGCGGCATCCACGGGAAGCAGCGGCGTGGAGGAGGCGCCGTCGACCGGGAGTTCGCCGTCGATCCGGCGTTCCGCGACCTCGAGCAGCAACGGACGATCCTCCGCGATCACGAGCACCCGCTCGTATCCCGCGACTTCCGCGGCGTCGGCGATCCCGGCGAGACGTTCCGCGAACCGGTCCTCGACCGGGGCTTCGAGCCCCGCCTGGTCGACGGGAAGGCCGCTCGCGAACTCGCCGTCGGCGGCGCGGGCGAGCAGGTCGTCGAAGTCCGCGGTCGCGATCGGTGCCCGACCTTCCGACGCGACGATCCCGGCGGGTCGGACCGCGGGTTCCAGTCGTCGGAGGAGTTGTCGGGGATCGATGTTCACGGGCGGATGTTCCAGCGGCGATGAGAAGTGGATCGGGATCGGCCGGGCAGGACGATCAGGGAAGCATGCTCGGATCGACGATGATCTCGACGTTGTCCATCGGCAGGAGGTAGCCGCTGCTCAGTTCGAGCGACACGGAGTCGCCTTCACGAAGCACGGACAGCACGGATCCCGCGGTTCGGTCACCCGTGGGCAGGATGCCCTGCACGGTCTTGCCGAGCAGGTTGCCGGCGGAAGAGAGCTGGTTCTGGAAGACGATGTTCTCGAGCTTCTCGGTCATCGAGATGTCGGACTCGATCTGACGGATCGAATTCAACTGATCAAGCAGCGCGGAGGAGTCGTTGGGCTCGAACGGATCCTGCTGCTGCAGTTCCGTGAAGATGATCTGCATGAAGTCCTCGGAGGACATCTCGTTGAATCGATTGACGCCGGAGTTGCCCGCCACGCTCGATGCTGCCGATGGAATCGCACTCATGGAAGAAACCTCCGTGACTCACTCGTTCGAGGTCTCGCCGGAACCGGCGAGCACCTCCTGGAAGCGGTCCGATTCGGACCGGCTCCGCTCCGACCGTCGGTCCGTCGCGTCGTCGCGTCGTCCCCGACTTCGTTCGTCCGAGGCATCCTGCCGATCGGACGAACCCTGGCCTCCGCGGGCGTCCTGCCCGTCACCGCGGGAATCCCCGCGAGGCCCTGAGGAGTCCGCGGTGGTTCTGGCCGTCGACTCCACCGTGAGTCGCTCGACCGCGAAGCCGCGATCCTCGAGGGCGTGTCGCAACACACCCAGGTTCTCACGAAGCAACCCGCGTGCCGCGTCCCCGGCGGCCGAGATGACCACCTGGACCCGGCCGGCGTCGAGACTCATTTCCATCCGCACCTGACCTAGATTTCCGGGATCCAGCCGCATGACGAGGGTTCCACCGCGTTGCGAGCTCAGGGCCTGAAGACCTCGGGCGACGCCGACCACGGTGCGTCCCGATTCCGCATTCGCCTCCATCGGCGCAACCGACGCCGGTCCGGTCGGCAGGGACTGCGCTTCCGGAGATGCCGGATTCGAGATCCCGGTCGCAGCCGAAATCGATCCGGCCGCGGTGGCGAACATCGATCCCTGGAGGTTGCCGGCTCGCGAACCGTTGCTCGCGTCACCGTCACCACGGGCATTTCGAAGTGCCGTGTTCATTTCGGCGGCGCGGGCGACGGCACTGTCACCTCGCTGCCGTGCCGCCTGGCTGGCGGTCGCGTCGCTCCGCGATCGCGGCGCGGCGGTGGCCATCGCCGCCGGGTCCAGCCCCCGCATGCCTTCCGGAATCGCCTTCGCCCCGACGCCATCGCCCGTCGGAATCGCGGATCGCGTCGATCCACGCGCATCGACGACGGTGGCGGATCGTTGATCGCTCGCCGATCGAACCGGAGCGCTCGAGGAAGCCGCGGCGGTCGCAGCGGCCATGCCCTGGTTCAGCACGGTCGACGCATCGATCGATTCGGCGTTCGACCCGGCGCCGGCCGCCGTGGCCAAGCCATCCGCCGTCATTGGCCCGGCGTCCGACTCCCGTCCCGGCCCGGCGGTTCCCCGGGGTGGCATTCGTCCATCCTCGCCGGAGGCCGACGCCGCTTCGCGGACTTCGACGACAACGGGCCTGGAATCGATCGATCTCGCCGCTCCGGCCGTCCCGGCGGCCACCGCATCCGAGTTCTTCAGTGCGCCACTCGCGTCCGGTTCGGTCCCCACGGGCCCCGGATCGACGTCTTCGCCCCGGGCGGTTTCATCGTCGGAATCGACCTTCACCGTCGTCGAACGACCGACCTCAGTCGTCCGGTCGGAAGGCTCGGTACCCACCGGCGGCGCAGGATCCGCGTATCCGCCTGCGCCGGTTTCGCGCCGTGGGTCATCCTCGCCGGGCGGGGAGAAGGAGCGCGAGGCGTCCTCCAGCGTCCCCGCGAAGGGCGGCTGGTCAGGCCTGGTATTCGCCTCTCGGGGCGTTGAAGGCTGAATCGCGGGTTGAATCGGCATCGCCTGCATCAGGATTCTCCGGATCGGCCGTGTCGACCACGGTTCGATCTCGGAGTTTCAAGAGCAAGTCCCCTGCCATCCCGGTTCTGCCCCGCTCGACGAAGCCTTCGAGGATCTCCTGCCGACGCTCCTCGTCGACCGCCGCGAGGAGGTCCACCACCAGGGTCTCCTCGTCCCGGGCGAGGAAGTCCTCGACGACCGCGATCGCCGCATCGATCTCGATGGCCGTGACATCGCCGACCAGTCGCACGAATTCGGTGTCCCGCGACCGGGCTTCCATCGTGGCGATCCGCGCCTCCCGCGCATCGAGTGCCGCGGACCTCGCGACGAGCATGCGGTCGTACTGCGACGCCTGCTGATCGATCTCCCGCTTCAACGTCTCGGCCTGCCGCTGCAGACGCGCCTGCCCGAGTCTTTCGAGCTCGCGGTACTGCTCCTGGGCGTCGATCGCCCCCTCCGTGGAGAAGGGCATCTGGCCCCACCGCTCGAGTTCGATCGCCTCCTCCGCGGCCTGCGCCTCGAGCGAGGCTCGTTCGCTGACCAGTCGCGCCGCTTCCGAGGTCGGAGTCCGGAAGAGTTCGCGGACCTCGTCGATTCGCGCCCGATCGAGACGCTCCGTCCAACCGAGCCAGCCGACCGCGAGTCCGATCGCAAGCAGATTCACCACCGCGAGGAAGGCGATCATGTTCCAGAGCGTTCGCATCAGAGAGACTCCACGGTTCGCCGTGATCCGCGGATCACGGCCATTTCATCGAGCTCGGCCTGTTCGCGTCGATCCTCTTCTCGTCGCCACGCCTCGAATCGACGCTCCTTGAGAATCTCCACGGTGCGTCGCGCCCGGGAGGCGGCACGAAGGTCCTCGCGGAGCGCTTCGAGCCGTCGATGGATTCCCGCCAGTTCCAGCACCACCCGCTGGGCATCCCGCATCTCGGCGAGCGACGCGTTGGCCTGGCCGCGAAGACTCGACGCGTCGATCCGGCCTTCCAGTCGACCCCGAAGCTGGGATCTCGCTTCGCCGATCTGCGACTGGCGTCGGCGGAGCCCGTCCTCCAGTCGACGTCGCGACGCCTCCAGTTCCGCCACGCGGCGATGTTCCTCACGCTCGGCGCGAAGCCGGGCGTCGAGCACCGCCTGCAGTTGGAATCGAAACTTCGGCATCAGTGAGGGACCTCGGGTCAGGCGCCGCCGCCGGCGGCCGCGGCCTGTCGGAGCCGCTCGCTTTCCGCGGCGAGTTCGTACAAGGCACGGCAGGTTTCGGGAAAGGACGATCGCTCGTCGCGGCCCTGCCTGAGAAAGGCGTCGAGCCGCGGGCGCAGCGCGATCGCCACGTCGGTCATCGGATTCGAGCCCGCCGAGTAGGCGCCGATGTTGATCAGTTCCTCGCTTTCGCGATAGGCCGCGAGCAGTTCGATCACGCGACGTCGCGCGACTTCGTGGTTCTGTTCGCTCACCTGGTCCGCGACCCGGGAGATGGAGTCCAGGGGTTCGATCGCGGGGAAGTGACCGCGGGAGGCGAGTCGACGGGTGAGCACCACGTGACCGTCGAGAATGCCCCGCGCCGCGTCGGCCACCGGCTCGTTGAGATCGTCGCCTTCGACCAGCACGGTGTAGATGCCGGTGATCGAGCCACCACCCTCGACGCCGCCCGCCCGCTCGAGCAGCTGCGGCAACAGGGAGAACACGGACGGGGTGTAGCCCTTGGTGGCAGGCTGTTCCCCCGCCGCGAGACCGATCTGTCGCTGGGCCTGCGCGAAACGCGTGACCGAATCGACCATCAGCATCACATCGAGTCCACGATCCCGGAAGTGCTCGGCGGCGGTGATCGCCGCGGCCATCGCACGAACCCGCAGCAGCGGGCTCTCGTCACCCGTGGCGACCACGACGACCGAGCGGGCCAGGCCCTCGCCACCGAGGGCGTCGAAGATGAACTCCTTGACCTCCCGACCACGTTCGCCCACCAGCGCGATCACATTGACGTCGGCGCTGGTCCCCCGGGCGATCCCCGAGAGCAGCGTGCTCTTTCCCACGCCCGCACCGGAGAAGATCCCGATCCGCTGCCCCTTCCCGATGGTCAGGAGACCGTCGAGCACCCGCAGTCCCGTGCCGAGCGGCTCCGCGATCATGCTTCGGTCCATCGGATTGAGGATCGGCGGAAAGAGTGGCCGCGGCGTCAGGCCCGACGGTGGCGGTCCGCCGTCGATGGGGCGTCCGAGTCCGTCGACGACCCGGCCGAGCAGCGAATCGCCCACCATCATCGAATCGCTCACCCGCTGGAGATGCACCCGGTCTCCGGGCGACGTGCCGGTCGCCCCGCCGAGGAGCATCACGATCGCACGGGTCTCGTCGAAGCCGACGACCTCGCCGAGCACGCCGTCGCGCCGCGGATCGTCGCCGCCGATCCGGACCACGGAACCGATCGGCACGCGAAAGCGGCGAACCAGGACCGTGAGGCCGCGGACCGCATCCACGGTGCCCACGATCGCCCGGGATTCGAAGCCTCGAACCGTGTCGACGGCGGCGTCGAGGAACGTCATTCGCCGTCCTCCTCGTCCGTTGTCGGCGGGTCACGGTCCGCGGCGGGTTCGTCGTTCGAAGGCGATTCGAGCAGCTCCGGGAAGAGGCCCTTCACGATCCGCGACATCTGGACGTCCAGTCTGGCGTCGACTTCGCCATCCCCCACCGCCGCCACGCAACCACCGCGGACGATCGTCTCGTCGGTCTCGAAGACGAGATCGTGGGCCTGACCGGAGTTCGCGACTCCGAAGACGTCCTCGAAATGGGACTTCACGATCTCGAGGTCCGCGGGGTGCACCCGGAGGTGGATCGCGGTCGCGGAGGCGATCGTGTCGATCGCGGCCGCCGCCTGCGCCGCCACCCGGCTCGGATCGTGGGCGGGGAGCCGCCCCAGCACCCGCTCCGCGATCGCGATCGAAAGTCGAAGCAGATCCCGACGAGCCTCCTCGCGAAGGGTCTCGCGACCCGCGATGAACGCCTCCAGAGAAGCGTTCCACCCGGTCGTGATCGCCTCCAGTCGTTCCTCCATCGACGCCATGGCCTCGGCACGCCCCTGCGCGAGGCCCGCTTCGAGTCCGGTCTCCCGGCCTTCCGCCAGCCCGGCCTCGAGTCCTTCGGTGCGGCCCGTCTCGGCCGCGATCCCGGTGAGACGCGCCGCCTCCTGGCGCGCGGCGTCCACGATCGCATCCGCTTCGAGCCGGGCCGACGTGACGATGTCCACCGCTTCCCGGCGGACGTCCGCGAGATCGAGGACGACCGCCGATCCCAGCAGTTCGCGAGCTTGTGCGTTCTTGACGATCGGCAACGAGAATCTCCTGGGTCAGACCACCACGTCGCCGCCACCACCACGACCCGCGATCACGATCTCGCCCGCGTCCTCGAGTCGTCGGACGACGTCCACGATCCGCTGCTGCGCGATCTCGACGTCGCTCACCCGGACCGGCCCCATGAACTCCATGTCGTCCTTGATCATCTCGGAGGCACGGCTGGACATGTTTCCGAGGATCTTCTCGGTGAGCTCCGGGGAGGCCATCTTGAGCGCCAGACAGAGTTCGTCGTTCTCGATCTCCTTGAGCATCCGCTGGATGCCCTTGTCGTCGACCAGCTTGATGTCGTCGAAGACGAACATGAGCCGGCGGATCTCCTCGACGAGATCGGGGTCCTCCGTCTCCACCCCCTCCATGATCGATCGCTCGGTGTTGCGATCGCACAGGTTCAGGATCTCCGCCACCGTGTCGACGCCGCCGACCCGTTCGGTCGAGTGCATGATCATGTTGCTCAATCGCGCCTCGAGTCCGCGTTCGACCTCGCGGATCACCTCGGGGTTGGTCTGCTCCATGTTCGCGACGCGACGNACGACCTCGATCTGCCGCTCCTCGGGAAGCCCGCCGAGGATCTCGGAGGCCTTGTGGTGCGGAAGGTGGCTGACGATCAGCGCGATGGTCTGGGGATGCTCGTCCTGGATGAAGGTGAGCAGGTTCTCCGTCTCGGCCTTCTGCAGGAACGCGAACGGCGCCCGTTGGACCTGGGTCTGGATCTGCTGGATCACGCGGTCCGCCACGCCACCCTCGAGCGAATCCCGAAGGAGCCGGGTGGCGTAGTCGAGCCCACCCTCGCGGGCCCAGCCCTGGGCCATCGCGAGTCCGTAGAACTCGTCGACGATCCCCTCGCCCAGCTGCGAGGGAACATCACCGAGCGACGCGAGGGCGCGGGTGACCTCCTCCACCGAATCCGTGGGCAGTTCGCGAAGGATCGCTCCCGCCGCATCGGGATCGAGCAGCAGGAGCAGCACCGCGCTCTTCACCACGCCGTCGAGTTCGTCGGCGACGTCGGGGAGCTTCTGTCCCGGTCGGATCGTCATGGTCGTTCGGTCTCCGGCATCCTGGTCAGCCTTCCGTCCTCATCCACCGTCGAAGAAGCGTCGCGACTTCGGTCGGTTCCTTCTTGATCAGTTCGTTCAGCTGGTCGAGCATCTGCTTCCGACGCAGTTCCTCGTCATCGAGTTCGACACCGACCAGGGCGGGTGTGACCTCGTCGGCCTCCCCGACGAGCTCCTGCGCCTCGTCGTCCAGCACCGGCGGCACGCCGGCCAGCTCCTCGACGGTCGGCATCGTCTCGGGCTCGGACGAGCGGCGGACCATCATGAACATCATCGCGAGCGAGGCGAGGGCCAGTCCGACCAGCCCCGCGTTCTTCAACGCCCGGCCCGAGTCGCCCTCGGTGATCCCCGCGAACGTCTCGACCACCGAGGTCGTGTCGGCGGCTTGGAGTCCGGAATCGCTCGCGAAGGGCATGATGGCGACCTTCACTTCGCCCACGCCACCCTCCCGCAGGCTGGAATTGTCGACCAGCGGTTCGAGCAGGGAGACGATCTCGGTCCGGATCCGCGTCTTCTCCAGTTCGAGCTCCGCCGCGGTCACCTCGACGGCCGCCTCGTCCGCTCCGACTGACCCGTCGGCGTTCGCCCGAATCGCGGCCTTGACCTCCGCCTCGGAGAGCAGGATCGCGGCGGTGACCTTCACCGGATGATTCGCCCGCTGGCTGATGTCGGTTCGAACGCCGGGCACGCCGACCACGTTCTCGATCTCCTCGGTCTCGCGGGTCGCGACGTCGACGCCGGACGCGGGATTGCCGTTGATCGACGCCACCCCGCCCATCTGGGCCTGGGCGGTACCGGCATTCGACCGGAAGCCGGGCGCTCCACCTGAGCCGCCGCCCGCGGGCGTCCGGGATTCATTGGTCCGCTTGGACCGCTCCGCCTTCACCGGCTTGCCGATCTGGGTCTTCTGCTCGCTGATGTCCGCGACCAGGATCTGCGCATTGACGCTGACCATCGCCCGCGGAAACGCCACCCGGACCACCCGCGAGAGTCGCGCGATCGCGTCCCGTTCGAAGTCGCGGACCTTGGATAGATAGTCGCCGCCGGTGCCGCTTCCGTCCTCGCCGAAGGTGTAGGTCCGGCCGTTCCCGCCGTCGACCACGGTGATGTTGTCGAGATCGAGATCGTTCTCGACCGCGAGCGCGATGTAGGCGATCGACTCGGCGGTGTTCCGGTCCAGTTCACGCGACTTCATGCGGACGTTGACGCTGGCCTTCGGTGCCGGGCCGTCGATCACGAAGGCCTTCCGCTTTCCGGTCGAGACGAGGATGTTGACGCTGTCCACGCCCTCGATCATCCGGATGTTCTTCTCGGCCTCCGAGACCCGGGCGCGTCGCCAGGTCTCCTGCATCTCGGACTCGGCCTGCCAGGACCCGGATCCGACCGCCGCCGGCGCATCGTCGATCGTCGGGGCGAGCCCGCCGTTCTCCAGCATCTCGGTGATCGACCGCTTCTCGCGGACGTCGACCAGGATCACGTCGGTCCCGCCGTCCTCGACCTCGTAGCCGAGCTCGCGGACCTTGGAGATCGCCGTGGCCTTGTCTTCGATCCGCACCTTGATGGGAGACATCGAAGGTCCCGCGGCATATTGCGAGACGAGGAAGAACCCCATCGCAAGAATGATCGCGAGCGAGCCGATGAGCAGACGGGCCGAGGGCCCGAGCTCGCCGAGTCGACGAGAGAGTTCGGTGATTGAATCTCGAAATCGCTGCACCACGGGGGAGGCCTCCATGCCATCCGTCGTGTTTCACGGGTCGTCCCGGCCTCCAAGCCGCGTTCGTCATCCTGACAAGCGACCCGGACCGGTTTCCCTTTCGGCGGCCGGGAGTGGAATCCGGCCGACGAAGGGGTGTGTCACACCCGCACGTTCTTCACCTCGTCGTACGCATCGACGAGCTTGTTCCTCACGGCGAGAAGCATCCGGAAGGCGGTATCCGCCGTCTCCGTCGCGACGATGACCTGGTCGAGGGAAGCCTCGCCCGTCACCGCATCGATCTTGACCTGCTCCGCATTCTGCTGNAGCCGGTCGACTTCGGCGATCTGATTCATCAGATCGGTCTTGAAGTCGGCACCACCGACGGCGCTCCGGCCGTTGGCGGGCGTACCAAGCCCCTTCACACCGGGGGCGGCGATGCCCTGGGTCGAGTTGTTCGAGACGAGTCCGAGCGGATCACTCATGACGAGGGTCCTGAAAAGGGGTGTCGGTCATCACGCGAGAACGCGGAGACCTGCATCGATCATCGACCGGGTGGCCTCCACGGCCTGAATGTTGGCTTCATACGCTCGAAGGGCTTCGATTCCGTCCACCATCGCGGTCGCGTAGTCGACCGCCGGGTAGTAGACGAAGCCGTCCTCCCGCGCGGCGGGATTGTCGGGATCCTTGACCGGATTGAACATGGGAAGGCGAT
>NZFT01000030.1 GCA_002690755.1 Phycisphaerae bacterium | reverse complement strand
CCCTTGCCGACCAGTGCCTCGACGTGCTCGAACACCGTCACCTTGCTGACGCCGAACTCGTTCGCGATCTCCTGCATCGTCGGCGAATAACCCTCGTTCGACCGATAGGTGCGGACGAAGTCGAGAATGCGAAGCTGTTTGGGAGTCAGGTTCATGACGGTTTTCCTGGGTCGAGGTCGAGCGAACGGTGGAGGATCGCGGGTGGTCGGAATTCGAAAGGCGGTTCAGATGGTCTTCGGTGTGGTCGCGAAGTCGTTCGAGCGTGGCGCGGGCCACCATTCGGACGCGTTCGCCACGACCGACGAGCGAGCGACGACTGGTCGGGACCCGGGCCGAAGACGCCGGGGCGGAGTGGAGCAACTCCGCCGCCGGCGTTTCGAGCGGGGGTGATTTCGGGGCCGCGGTTCGATCGGCGAGGTGACGGAGGGCCGCGGGACTGATCTCGACGCGGTCGATGCCGAGGCATCGCTCGAGCACGTCGTCGTGCCGGGAATCCATCGCCGATCGGACGTCGGAACGTCTGGATCGAAGTCGGCGAGCGGCCTTTCGATCGATGAACGCGGGACGCTCGGGATGTTCATTCGTCGACGGCAACGCCGGCGTGTCGTCGACGTCGGCGGTCGGGTCGGGTTCGGGGGTCAGGATGCCCAGCATCCGGAGCGCGGCGATGAGCAGCGCAAGCACGCCGCGAGGGGTTCCTGGATCACCGATGGGTCGACCCGGGTGGGTAAACGGTCGGGAGACGGACTGGAGACGGTCGTCCGTGGGAACGATCTTTCGGACGTAGTCTCCACCGGGTCCGAGTTGAACGAGGGGCATGGTCATGGGGGCGGGTCCTTGCGAAGCGGGTGGCACCTGAAGGGGGTGTGCCATCGTGTCCTGAACTTGTTCGGCAGTTGTCAGGGTGACGCTCCACAATTCGTTCGGTGAATGTTACCCCGATCAGAATCCGTACGAGCGGGGTTTCGGCTGCTGACCGTCAATTCACGGATCTTGATCGAAAAACCCCGTTTCCAAGGTTGGAAACGGGGTTTGTCGGGTTGACAAAAGGCGCCGCCCCGCCGGAGGGGGCAGGAAGACGAGGCGACGCCGCCCATTCGAACGACGAACAGGCGATTTACGAAGGTTATTGGCCACCATCGCCGAATCGGGGAATCAGGCGGAATTGCGGGACCGCCTTTCGGGATCGGATTAGGCTCCACGGTCCATGACACGAATGCATCACGAGCGGCGGGTCGGATTCGGCGTCGAGGCCAGATCGCAGTGGGATCTCGCGCCCGATCTGTCATTCCTCAATCACGGCTCCTTCGGCGCCGTTCCCCGCGCGTTGCAGGATCGGGCGACCGAGGCACGCCGCGAGATCGAACGGAATCCCGTCGAGGGTGTCTGGCGGCACGGCGTCTCGGCGATCCGAGCCTCCGCGGAGGCGGTGGCCGGATTCCTCGGGGCGGACGGCGACCGGACCGGTTTCGTCTCGAACGCCACCAACGGGATCAATGCGATGCTGCAATCGGTTCCGCTCGAGCCGGGAGACGAGGTCCTTCACCTCGATCAGGGCTACAACGCGGTCTGGCAGACGATCCTGATGACTGCGCGGCGTCGCGGAATCGTGCCACGGAAGATCGAAATCCCGCTGCCGATCGATGGCCCCGGGGACTGGATCGACGCGGTGGCGGGGGCCATCACCGCGCGAACCAGACTGCTCGTGCTCGATCAGATCACGTCGCCGACGGCCTTCGTGCTTCCGACCCGCGCGATCGTGGAGATGGCGAAGTCGCACGGCGTCGAGACGATCGTCGACGGCGCCCACGCGCCGGGGATGCTCGATCGACCGGTGGAGGACATCGGCGACCCCATCGCCTGGACCGGCAACCTTCACAAGTGGCCCTGCGCCCTGCGCGGCACCGCGGTCGTCGTGGTTCGAGACGACTTCGAGGATCGGATCAAGCCGGCGGTGATCAGTCATCATCTCGACCAGGCGTTCACGGCGGAATTCGACTGGCAGGGAACCTTCGATCCCGTCCCGTGGATCCTCGCGAAGGAGGCGATCGACTTCATGGATCGCTTCGGCGGCTGGGGCGAGGTGCGACGTCGCAATCGCGACCTCGCGATCGAGGCGCACGCGATGCTCGTCGAACGTCTCGGGGTCGAACCCATCTCGCCGCTCGACGGTTCATCGCTCGGCTTCATGGCGACGTTGCCGCTGCCCGACCGTCTGCAGCCCGATGGCGGCGGATCGCCGCTGCCTTCGACCGATCCGAAATCGGGGCCGCTCGAGATTTCGGTCGATCCCGTGCAGGCGCGACTGCTGGAAGACCACCGCATCGAGATTCCCGTCATGCATCACGGTGGCCGGCGATTCGTGCGATGCAGCGTCCAGGTCTACAACGAATTGGATGAATACGAGCGACTGGCGGAGGCGGTGCAGGCCGTTTCGAACGCCTGAGTCCGGATCACGACGTGTCTTCCGCGTCGACGAGGGACTCGAGTCCGACTTCGGCGCGGATCCGTCCCGACTGCTGCAGCGTCTCCAGTCGGTGAAGATTCTCCCGTTCGAGCGTGCGGTCCGCCTCGGGATGCCAGAGGTGGACGACGGTCGACCCCCGGCCCGCGGGAATCAGTCTGACGCCACGATTGACGAGGCGGATGGCGAGATCGGAGTCCTCGTAGCCCCACCCCTCGAAGGACTGGTCGTTGCCGCCGACCGCCTCGTAGTCGACTCGGTGGACGCCATGGTTCATGCCCCGGAAGCGTCGCCATGAAAGCGAAGGTTCGAACGGCGCGAACGGATGATCGGTCAACGACGGCATTCGATTGAGATCGCGTCGCAGGCGGAGTGCGAGTTGGTCGGTCGCCCCGAGTGCCGGAGGGAGGTCGGGGGCGTCGAGCCACCGTGCGGTCGCGCCTTCCGAAAGCAGCGANCGTCGACCGCAGGTCGCGCGGCCGAGGCGGCAGCGGCGATGGCCACGGATGAATCCGNGACGGGGAATGCAGTCNCCGTCGAGAAAGACCAGGCGTTCACCGGCCGCCGCCCGAACCGCGAGGTTCCGGACCCGCGCAAGGCGGAATCCCTCGTCGGCCTGCCAGACGTGTCGAAGGCGTCGCCCCGGGGGTTCGGACTTGAATCGGTCCACCACCGTCCGCGTCGCGTCATCGGATCCGTCGTCGGCCACGACGACCTCGAAGTCTTCGTCATCCTGACGACGCAGCCCCTCCAGCACGGCCTGCAGCGCCGTGGGGCGTCGATACGTCGACACCACCACCGTGCAGGCGAGGGTCACCGCGACGCATCCGTTCGTTCGATGCGGCGGATGGGCGGCGGTTCCGGATCCATTCGCTTGAGGTGGGCCTTCGCGAACTTGTAGAACGCGCCTTCGCCCGCGCCGAACGAGATCATGAATCCAGGCCAGCCGTCGAGCACGCCGAGCTTCAGGAAATAGTGCTTGACGAATTCGTGGAGACCGCGAATCACCGCCCACGCCATCGAGCCGCCGCCGCCCCGGGCCAGGACCTTTTCGGCTCCGAGCGTGGAATAGCGATTGGCCTTGTGCTGGATCTCGCCGAGGTCCTTGAACGGGATCTGCCAGATGTCGGCGGGCAGGACCGCGACCTCCGCGCCTTCCGCGGGGATCCAGCCCTCGTGGACCGGGAGCTGGTCGTAGTGCATGCGACCGTTGCGGAACAGCTGCGGCTGCCGGAAGTTCGGGTACCACCCGCAGTGCCGGATCCACCGTCCCATGAACCAGTTTCGACGTGGGACGTTCCAGATGTCGACGGCGTCCGGATCGGCGACCACCGCGAGAATGGCGTCCCGGGCCTCCGGCGTGCACCGCTCGTCGGAGTCCAGTGAGAAGATCCAGTCACCCCGGCAGGCCGCGATGGCCTCGTTGCGGAGCGGGCCGAACCCCTTGAAGTCGATCTGCACGACCCGTGCTCCCAGCCGCTCCGCGATCTCGATCGTGCCGTCCGTCGAATGGGAATCGGCGAGGATGATCTCGTCCGCCCAGAGGACGCTGGAGATCGCCGCTTCGATCTTCTCGGCTTCGTTGTATGCGATGACGTAGGCGGTGACGGAAGGGGTGCCGTCCTCGCGCCGGATCCGGGGTGGGGTCTCGTCGGGCATTCCACGCAGAATACCGGAGCCCGTCGTCCCGTGATTCAATCCTCGACCGTCGCGGCGTCCCGGCGGTCCCGTTCCGCCTCCGCGTACCGGGCGGCGTCGGACGCATCCATGGCGTCCGCGGCGTGTTCCGACGCGGTGGCCAGGAACTCGTCGTTGTACCAGTCCCGCCACGCCGTGAAGCTCCATCCGTTCCCGCTGGTATCGGTCCCGGTGGCGCGGCTGGTGATGCCCACCAGCGATCGATGCACCTCGGTGCGATAGATCACCACGACGGCATCCGTGACCCGCATCACGAAGCCTTCGAGGATCTGACCGATCACCGGCTGGAACGCGCCGGAACCGTCGCCGGTGACGGGGATGAGATTCTGCACGTAGGACCGCTGGGTGCCGATGGCGATCCACGCGAGGTCGCTCTTGCGGCGGACGCGGTCCGCCGAGTACTGGGTCGCGACGAGGTGGGGGATCGCGGGCCACGCATCCATGATCCCGGCGATGCGACCGGCCCGGTCGATCGTCTCGTGGTTCCCGCCGCGGAGCGCGGTCTGAAGCACCGCGAGCGTTTCGGCGGCGGCGGGGCCGCGCAGGGAGGCGAGACAGGCGTCACGCATCTTCGGCTTCGTGCCGTGGATCGCGGTCCACGCGAGGGCGGCCTGGCCGGACGGGCCCGATGCGGCGAGATGCTCGACCACGGTCCGGCGGACGTCCTCCGCTTCATCGGCGAGCACCACGGGCATGGCGTAGAGGAAGCCGGGGTCGTCGAGGTTTCGAAGGCGTTCGAGCCCCGACGCCCGGGTCTCGGTCTTCCGCATTCGTCCGAGGTTGGTTTTTCGAATCGTCTCGAGCAGCCCGCGGACCGCGGCGTTCCGCGACGCCGCCAGATTGGCCCGCGCCCGCGCCGAGGTTCGTGCGTCGACCATCGGCGGCAGGACGCCCTCGGTCGCGATCGGCGCCGGGGGCAGCACGCCATCGGTCCATCCCGACGCCGTGTCCGTCGGTGGCGCGGCGTGCGTCATCGCCGCCACGATCATGGCGGTGACGATGGTGACGACGATGGGAATGATCGGCAGGGGCATCGTTTTCGCTCCGGGGCGTTCGGGGCGGCGAAGCGTTTTTCGCCGTCCCGAGTATACGGACGATGTCTTCCGATCCGCCTGGAAACCCGGGCGCTTCCGGCGTCAGCCCCCGATCGGGACGACCATGGCGTCGGTTCGATCGAGCCGTCGAAGGGCCCGACCGGCGGCGGCACGGTCTCGGAAGACTCCGGCCTGCACCTTCCATCCGTCGTCTTCGGACCGAATCCGGACATCGCCGATGCCGCGGCGGGCGACCTCGCGGCTCACCGCGGTCGCCTGTCGATTCGCGTTGTCCCGATTCGAGAAACTCCCGAACTGGATCGTGTAGCCGGTTCGGGCGAGGCGAGTGCGTGCGGTGTCGGCGGTATCGCTGGAAAGTCCGGCGGCCCGGTCGAGACAGCGTCGGGCCGCGGTGCGGCGGCCCACCGTCTCGTAGTCCTCGGCGGCAAGCAGCAGGGCCCGTCCGGCCTCGTCGGGATCGAGCCGGTCCGCGGCGCGGGCGAAGGATTCCGCGGCCTCGAGACGTCGGCCCTCCCGGCGTTCGAGCACGCCCTGCTGGACGAGGGCGCGTCCGGCGACTTCCGAATCGCTGGAGGTCGCGGCGATCTTGAGGTAGCGACGGGCGTCCGCGTTGGCCCCCACGCGGGTGGCGGCGATGCCCGCCACCAGGGCGGCATCGCAGCGGAGGGTGCGATCCGAGGACCCCGCGATCCGGCGGGATTCCGCGAGGGCGGTCTCGTTTCGACCGTCGCGGAGGGCGAGCACGGCGTCGTCGTAGCGACGTTGCGGCCCTTCACCGCATCCGGGCATCCAGGGGATGAGGAGCGTCATGGTCCAGATCAGGAGGATGGTGGCGCGGCGGAGACCCATGAACCTTATGGTACGAAGTCATGAAGCTACACGATCGAATCCGAGGAATGCTGCTCCGACACCCGTTTCGCGAGGTCGCCGTCGACGACCAGCGTCGGTGGCGGGGGGCCACCATGCTCTACGTCGCCGCGCATCTCGCCAAGGCGATCCAAGCGACCACCGATCGACCGAGGATCGGCGTGATGCTGCCCACCTCGGGGCTCTTTCCCGCGGCGGTGCTGGCGGCGTGGCGACTCGGACGGACGGTGGTGCCGCTGAACTATCTCCTCTCCCCCGAGGACCTCGCCTTCGTGATCGAGGACGCCGGACTCGACGCGGTGGTGACGGTCGGGCCGATGCTGAACTTCACGGGGCAGCTTCCGGACGGGGTCACCGCGATCAAGATGGACGAACTCGCGGTGAAGGGGCTTCCGCCGCGGACGAAACAGCGACCGATGGCCGACGACGAGCCGGCGGTCATCCTCTACACCTCCGGAACCTCGGGTCGCCCGAAGGGCGTCATCCTCACCTCCGGAAATCTCTCCTCGAACATCGATCAGATCGTCGAGTGGGTGAAGTTCGATCAGCGCGACGTGATGCTCGGCGTGCTTCCCCAGTTCCACTCGTTCGGCCTCACCGTGCTCACCCTGCTGCCGCTGGCGGTCGGATGTCGCTCGGTCTACGCGGCGCGGTTCATGCCCAAACGCGTTCTTCAGCTCGCGCGGACCCACCGGCCCACCGTGCTCGTCGGCATCCCGTCGATGTTCAACGCACTCCGGCTCGCCAAGTCCGCGACGCGGGAGGATCTTTCGAGTCTTCGATTCACGGTCGCCGGCGGCGAGCCGCTCCCGGACGCGGTGAGCGACGGATTCTTCGAGACCTTCGGCATCCGGATCTGCGAAGGGTACGGCCTCACCGAGACGGCGCCGTGCACGAACTGGTGTCGTCCTGACGAGTTCCGGGCCCACAAGGTGGGGATGGCGATGCCGGGAATCGAGGAACGGATCGTGGACGAGAATGGAGAGATTCTGGGTCCCGAACAGGACGGCGAAATCCGCATCAAGGGGCCGAACGTCATGCCGGGTTACTTCAATCGCCCGGAGGAGACGGCGGCCGCGTTCGACGAGGACGGCTTCTTCCGGACCGGTGACATGGGCAGGATGGACGCCGATGGCTTCCTGTCGATCACCGGCCGCATCAAGGAGATGCTGATCATCGGCGGCGAGAACGTCTTCCCCCGCGAGATCGAGGAGGTGCTCGACGCTCATCCGTCGGTCCGCGCCTCGGCGGTGATCGGGGCCCCCGACGAATCGAGGGGTGAGGTGGCCCTTGCGTTCGTCGAGCTGATCGACGACGCGACCTTCGACGTGACGTCCCTGCGTTCGCATTGTCGGGACCGGCTTCCGCAGTTCAAGGTCCCGCGGGAGATCCGCCGCGTCGGGGAACTACCGAGAAATCCCACCGGCAAGATCATGCGGCGGGCGCTCGGGCCGGACACGACGGGCGTCGACTGAGCGACCGGATCCGCTTCGCGGCCGACCGGTTCGACGGCGTTCGAATCAGCAGTCGCCCCAGGAAGCGAGTAGAAGTCCGATGTCGGCGCCGTCCACGACGCCGTTGCCGTCCAGGTCCTCGGGGCAGTCGCCCTTCTTCGGACACGCCCCGAAACCGGAAAGCAGAAGGCCGAAGTCGGCGCCGTCGACGATGCCGTCCCCGTTCAGATCGCCGGTGCAGGGGCAGTCGCCACCGAAGCAGCTGATCTGGATGCCCGCGGTGCCCGTTCCACCGTCGACGCCGCTCACCCGGATCCACAGCGTCTCGCCACAGGTGACGTCGGGAACCTGGGTCACGCCGGAGCCCGCGCTGCAGAACGCGTCGTCGTCGTTGCATGAGACCGCAAGGAGATCGTCGCAGTCGCCTCGGTAGACATCGATCAGGGTGTTGAAGTCGGAGAGGTTGCAGGTCCCGATCAGCAGTTCGCCGTCGCAGACGACGCGATGCCGAAACCAGACGTCTCCCCCCCGAAGGGCGGGATCGACGCAGTCGGAATCCGGACCGTCGACACCGGCGAGGAGTTGTCGGAAGGAGTCGATGCCCTCCGGGCCGAGCTCGATGGCGTCGTTGCAGAGATCGTTGGGCGGGGGATCGCCGCCGCAGTTCGTCGCGGCGCTCACCGTGCAGAAGCTGTCCCAGGCCCATTCGCAGCAGAGCGGGTCGATCTTGCAGACGAGGTCGCAACAGGTGGGGTCGTCGCAACCCGGTGTCTCGTGGGGTACCAGGCAGCCTGAGGGGTTGCCGCATGGCTCGTCGCAGAAGTCGATGACCTCGATGCGAATCGCGTACACGGGCTGCTCGCATCCGAAGGCGGTGGGGCCCGGCGTCACGACGAACTCCGTCGGGATCGCCGGGACGCAGGTGATCAGTGTCGAGGACTGGCAGCTCATCGACCCGACGGTGGCGATCGGGTCGAGGTCGCAACCGCCCCCTCGGACCGCGAGCATGGCGTCGGCGGCGCCGACGGTGATCCGGAGCCGGACTTCGCCGTCGAGGTCCTCGTCGAAGCCGGTGAGGTCCAGCGCATAGACGTCGACGTCGCCGCCGAGTCGGAAGGTGCCGCCGAACTGGCGTCCGGCGACGATGGGCTCCGCCGTGCCGCCTTCACAAGGGTCGTTGGTCTCCGCGCCGCATCCTTCCGCCTCGAGCTGATCGGCGGCATCGAGCACCACCTGGCAACTGCCGCCACAGAGCGTCTGGCCGAGGGCGGCGCAGACGAAGTCCCAGACCACCTCGCAGCAGGTCGGATCCGACAAGCACACCACCTCGCAGCATTCCTCGTCTTCGCAGGCGGGGGTGCTCCCGGGCACGTCGCAGGGACCGCTGGACGGATCGCCGCACTCGCCGCCGCCCGTCGAACAGGCGTTCGAGGCGAAGAAGGCGCAGTTTCCGTCCCAGGCCGTCTCACAGCAGAAAGGGTCGATCACGCACACGGCCTGGCAACACTCGGCGTCGTCGCAGGCGGGCGTCGCGCCCGCGATGAAGCAGCCGCCGCTGGCCATCGCCCCGCAGAGGCCGACGCAGGTCGCATCGGCGAGTTCGACGCAGGTGGAATCCCATTCCTCGCAGCAGAACGGATCGGCCTGGCAGACGTTCTGGCAGCACGCTTCGTCGCTGCAGCCACCCGCTTCGTGGACGATGAGGCAACCCTCTTCACCGGGACAGACCTGCCCGACGGCCGCCCCCGTCGTGACGAGCTGGCAGAACATCACGGTGATCGAAACGAGGATCGGGGAAATCTGGGATCGCATGGTGTCGGCGGGAACTTGGAGGGAGGCAAGCGGACGGATGGCTTGTACGCCGGGAGACGGCCCTGGTTCCCGAACCTTGACTATAGGAAACGTCGAGGTCGGGGCCAGCGCGGATTTCATCCGATCCGCGGAAGGAAACGCCCCCCGGCCGAAGCCGGGGGGCGATGGAACACGTTTGATTCCCGCCGAGGCGGGCGTCGATCAGGGGCAGATGCCCCATTCGACGAGCAGAATACCCGCGTCGGCGCCATCGACGACGCC
>NZFT01000129.1 GCA_002690755.1 Phycisphaerae bacterium | reverse complement strand
GACGGAGGCGACATCGACACCGCGAACGATTGCGTCGCTGACGGGGACGGTGGACGTTGAGGCCGATGCTGCTGTCGGCGATCGAAGAAGCGTAGGGCGTGCCAGCGGCCGATGCAGGGCACGTCGAGAAGGTCGACTCAGTCTCGTAGAAGAGCGGGAGCGAGTCGAAGGCGAGATTTGCGAGGTCATCACTTTTCTCGTAGAACACCTTGACGTGCGGAGGAGCGTCAGACTCGGCACTTGCGGGCTCAGTGAGCACGAATTCCGCGGGAGGGGAAGCCATGAACGATGCCATCGGCAGAGAGGACGCGCGCGCGAGGCAATGGAGCGCGGCGAACGCCAGCATCGAGGGGAACGAGAGCGTGATGGAGCGAAACGACATAAAATCAAGCAGTTACAACAGACAGGTCCAGGACCAACAAGACAAGTCTTGGACGCGGGCAGTCTTGGACGGGCACTGTGGGTGTGGAAGTGTGAACGTCTGCGCTGTGGGGGAGTTATGCCCCCGGGAACAGCCCCTCCTGGCCAGAGCACGGGGGTGCGAGGGACACAACACAGTGAAAAGGGGGACTAACTACAGCCCCTAGAGCGCAACTGACGTGATCATGCAAAGGTGTCGAGCTGCTTGATCAGCTCGACAAAGACGGCGCGAGAGGCAGCCTTGGTGAGGATGTCGGCGAGCATCACAGCGCCGGGGAGGTGCTCGACAGAGACGACCTCGCGTGCGACAAGGTCACGGAGGAACTCGGCGGCGCGCAGGATGTGCTTGGTCTTCTTGAATGCGACGGGGTCGAATGCCATGCCGACGGCGGACTTGGAGTCGCACTTGATGACGCTGGGGGCGTCGATGATGAAACCGAGGTCGATCAGTAGCTCGCGGATGAAGATAACTTCCTTGGCGGCGAGCATGGCGCCGAAGAACTCGGCCTCGGCGCTCGAAAGCGTGACGGAGCGCTGCATCTTGGAGAACCAATGAAACAGGCACCCGTAGTAGAAGAACATCCCGCCGGAGCACGAAAACTTGGTGGCCCAGCTAGAGTCGACAAAGCTCTCGAGGCCACGGACGGGATCAGGGCGCATGACAAGAGCGCGGTCAGCGGTGTCGCGCAAGTAGACGAGGACACGAATGGCAGCCTTAAAGTGCGACGGGCCGGGGTTGCTCATGAAACGGGCGAGCTGCGAGGCGGAGTAGGCGATGTCGACGCGCGTCATATTCGCAAGCCAAAGGAGCCCGCCGACGATGGCCATGTACGCATCGCGAAATTTGGACATCTCGTCGTACTCGACGGAGCCGAGAACGGGCTGATCGGCGGGAGAGAGCTCGAGGCCTTCCTCAATCGGCGAGTCGAAGTGGCGCGAGCGCGAGCGATCGAAGTACGACTCGAACTTCGCGACGAGGTCGGCGGTGTAGAGGCCCTGAGACAAGGTCAGAGAACGAGCAGCGCGGTTGCGAGTGATCGCGGTGTTGAGGATCCACTCGAGCTCGCCCTTGTCCTCGGTAGGGAAGCGTCGCGAGATGTCGGCAAGAAAGCGCGCACGTAAGTTGGGGCAGTTGTCGGCGAGGAGGATGTCGTCGACATAGACGAGAGCCCACAGGACGGTGCCGTCCTTCTCGTAGGTGTAGAGGCAGACATCGATGGTCGAGCGCACAAAGCCCCACGACACGAGGAAGGAAGAGAGGAGCTGAGCCCATTCGCGACCAGCCTGCTTGAGCCCGTAGAGGCTGCGGCGTAGCTTGCATACGAGCTCTCCGCCGCGGTTGTTGACGCCGGGCGGGGCGCGCATGTAGAGATCCTCATCGAGGGCGGCCTGAAGGTACGCCTGGCGAATGTCGAGGGAGCTGAGGTTGTAGTCACGCGCGGCAGCAATGGCGAGAACGAGCCGGATGGTGAGAGCCTTGACAACAGTGGCGAAGACGCGGTCAAAGTCAACACCATGCTTCTGCGTGTTTCCGTCGGCGACGAGGCGTGCCTTGAACTTGTCGATGGACCCGTCGGCCTTCCGCTTGATGGCAAAAACGAAGTGGCAATGCATCACGTTGGCGCTGGTAGGCACGGAGGCAAGAGGAACGAGGTCCCACGTCTTGAGAGCGACGAGGCCGGCGAGCTCCTTGGCAATCGCCTCGCGCCACTGCTCGGCCTGTGGGCTCGACATCGCTTGCCGGTAGCTCTTCGGAACTCGGAGGGCGCCTTGATCGGACGTCAGCGTGACAGAGTAGGCGCCGCCAGCGCTGCGAGCGGCGGTGACGAGGGCAGTGTCGTTGGACGAGTCGTAGCCGAAGAAGGCGGCGTCGACGGCGCCAAGCGAGTTGTCGACTGCGAGGAAGTCGTCGGCACGGCACTCGCCGTGAACGGCGTTGGCGACAAGAGCGGCGGCCATGTTGGCTGAGAGGCGCGGAACTGGGGCGATGAAGGCAACGAGGAAGGCGCAGGCGAGCTGACCAAGGTGCTGAGCACGAATGCGAGCTGAGCGGCGAGGTGGAGTGAGGCTACGCATCCTGACGGGTTCGGTAGCGCGAGGTGGGAGGCGCGTGACTTCGACGGGGACCTCGACGGTGGCCCCTCCTGAGCGAGTCGCGGCCGGAGTGGCGGGAGAAGGCGCGGGAGGCGTCGAGGGCGGCGCAGGAGCGGGAGCAGGCGCGTCATCGCCGCGAGCGTTAGCGGTGGTTTCGCGAACGGAGCGCTCAGCTCTGCCTTGTGGTTGCGGCTGCTGCTGCGCCGGACCAGCAGCAGGTTCGGGAGCGTCAGGCCGGTCGGGCGGCGGGGCGGAAACTGACTCTGGAACGCCGCTGTCAGGGGGAAGCGCCTCATCACTGGGGAACCACGCGTAGCGATGCCCTTTGAGGCCAGGAAACTGGTCCTCCCAGACGCGCAGCTTGGCGACGACCTGGATGACCTTGGTCGAAAAGAGGTAGACGACATGCCCGGGACTGATCTCAGAGGGTCCGAGGTAGAGGCCGAAATCCCCGCGGTCGGCAAAGTGGCGGTCACCGTCGCGGCGGGGCTTGGGAATCGTGGCGGCGCACAGGCAGCCAAAGGCGTAGAGGCCCTCGACGGAAGGCTGTTGGCGGCTGAGCAAAAAGAAGGGTGACTGCCAGTTGCGTGTGGAGCGAGGAAGGCGATTCTGAAGCCACGCTGCGGTCTGGAGGGCAAAAGGGTGGAACGTCGGCGGCAGATTGGCGGCGGCGAGAAGCACACGGGCAGTTCCAAAGACGATGCCAAAGAATCGCTCGACATGCGAATTTTGCTGCGGCGTGTATGTGCAGGCCAGGCTTTGGTGAATCTGCCGCGCAGCGAGGAATTCGCCAAAGTGATAGCTGGTGAAAGCCTTGCCCTGGTCAGAACGGACGATGTGGGGTTTGAACTGCTCATACAGCCCAAGTTTGGCTCCGACGTCGGCGATGAAGGCGTCAAGGCAGCTAGTGGCGGAGGCAGCGTCCATGTTGTGCGAGGGCCAGATGCGCCCGTAGCCGGAGCCGGCGTCAACGGCGCCGAAGTAGACGGTGTAGCCGTCGGGAAGGCTGGCAATGAGCGGACCGGCGCCATCGAGGTAGAAAACGGCACCAGGAGCAGGCTGCCTGCCGTCGAGGTTCTTGTGAAAAGGAAGAGCGCGAGAGCGGCCGCGAACGACTGCGTCGCTGACGGGGACGGTGGTGACTGCCGCATCAGCAGGAAGTCCGTGGCCGTCGACAGAGTCGGGCACACGGCGCCATTGGTCAAGGTAGGGAAAGCCGAGCCGGCGGTAGAGAATCGACTGCGTAGTTCCAGGGCCAAGCGGCGGCGGCTTCGACGCGGTGAAGGAGACGATGGCGGTGCGGCAGACAGAGGGAGGCGGGACGCCGCCGGCAGGGACGAAGGCGAGAGGGATGCGGAAGCCGGCTCCGTCGTCAACGATGGGGATGCCAGGGCGACCAGGGCAGCTGATGCCTGGCGAAGGAGAGTCAAAATCGTGCCTGAAGCCGAAGAGGTCGCGCATCGTGCGAGTTGAGTAAAGGACGGCGTCGCAATTTGGCATGACGAGGACGCGCGGCACCTCGTAACAAACCCACCCGACAGCGCCGCCGTGAAAGAGGTAGACGAGGGCGGTGCCGATGGCGACGACACTGGAGAAGCCATTTGCGGTGTCCACGCCNATGCCAGGGGAACTGTCGGTNATGGTNCGGAGCATGGCGACGTCNGGTACAATGAAGTGGGTCGACATTGAATCAACGAAAGCCCACCTCGTGGTGCCTGCGCCGGGCGGGGCACGCCGCCGAGGGGGCGGGATGTCTGCCTTGAGGGCATGCACGCGCGCGCAAAGGCCGTATCCAAAGGACTGAAGCGCAGCAAGGTAGGCGTTGGCAGCGGCCTTCGGGTCAGCCTCGGCGGCGGCGACAGCGGCGGCGGCGGCGTAGGCGCGCTGTAGCTCTGCGGGATCGGCAGATTGAGGCGGCGGAGCGGAAGAGACGGCGGAGGCGCCAGCAGCAACGGCGGCGTAGGACGGCTTGCCGGCATCGGCGGCTTTTGCTTGGGCCCTGTCGCGCCTAGCGAGGCTCTCCGCCCGATCCTTGTCGAGAAGACGGAGGGCGCCTTGAGTGAGCTCGCCACGGCGATGTTTGCCGGTGGCGTCGGGGCAAAAGGCTGTGAGGTGGTCAGCTCCACAGAGGCGGCAAGTGGCTTTCGGCTGGGCNCAGGTTCGGCGCCCCTTGCATTCTGNGCGGCCGCAGCGGAGACAAATGCTCTTGCCACTGCCACCAGCGTTGTTGTTGCCGGTGCTGCCGGGCGGGTTGACGCCGTCAGTGCTAGCGCCGTAAGCGGCAGGAGCGGGACGGCGAGCAGAGATCTCGGCGCGAACCATCGCGAGGTAGTCGGTGTAGTGCGCGAGGAAGGTGGTGTGCCCCTGGCGGCGGACGAGGAGTCGGATCTGCGAGTAAGCGATGGGTAGCGAGTTGTCGAACATTGCCTTGAGCGTAGCCTCGTCAGGAGCGGTGTTGCCGGTGCGCTGGATGGCGGCCTTGGACGTCATCTGGTGATTGTACTGATTCATCAGATCGTGCTCAGAAAGGTCATGGCGTGGGTCGATAACGGACTCTCCGATCCGCTTGAGGTGCACGGCGTGATCGGAGCCATCGCCACGGGCGGCATCAAAAGTGGCGCGGAGGTAGGTGAGTGCGGCGACACCGTTTCCGGAGTGATCGTGGTAGAGCGAGGTTTTGATCCACGCAGGGACTGCCTGAAGGAGGAGGCCGTAAAGACGCATNTTTTGNTTTGTCCATTCGGCAAGAGCAGTCCGCGCTGCGTCGATGGCGACGGCGTTTGTAGCGTTGCCGTCCTCGTCGTTGTCGGGCTCTGGTACGGCAGGNGCGNTAGCGTCGTCGGCGAGGAGGTCGTAGGCGTCGGTTGCCTTCCACGCGACAAAGGCGTTGAATGCCATAAACCACGCAACGAAAGAGCCTCGCTGGCCATCAAAGCTGGGGACAGAGTACTTGCTGGAGGCATCGTCACCAGCGGCGGCGACGGGGTATTGAAGCACACCGACGGCGAGGAGCGGGGCAAAGCGGAGGAAGCGGCGAGCGGACCGGGCAACGCTGACAAAGAACCTGTACCAGAAGTGCCGCTGGTAGTGGCAAGTGAGGTAGCGGGCGCGGCGCCAGCTGGCCCTAAATTGGGTTGCAACGAGCCGGGCACGGGCGAGGCCGAGGGCGCCGTGGAGGAGGCCGAGGGCGCCGTGGAGCCAGTTGACAAAGTCCTTGACGAGGAGGACGGCGGCGTCCCACAGAGTGACGCGGCGTGCAGGGGGGAAAGTAGGCTGGAACTGCGCTTGGTTGACAAAGGCGAGGTACGCCCTTGGCGGCCAAGTATCGGTCGACGAGTTGCGGATTGCGCGGAGGCAAGCGAGCCGGTGCCGGATGAAGAGAACGGCGCCACGAACCTGAGCACGGGTGTAGGGCTCGTCGCCGCGAGTCGATTTGACGTACGGAAGGATGGTGGTCTCGTCAAAGGCCTTCATGCCCCCATCGTTGACAGCGCGAAGGGCAAGCATCGTCGGCGTGGGATCGTCTGTGACGAGGCCGTCGAGAGCCTGCTGTCGGAGGGTGGCGACGACCTGCTCGAAGACACGGTAATTGCGAGCAGCGATAGCGGCGTGGTCGGGCCACTGAATGGGCAAGGCATACCACGCGTCGTCGCACTCGTCCTTCTCGCGATCGCCCCAGCGAGGCGGTGGTGTGGAGAGCGACGGCGCGGTTGGCGGAGCCGGAGGCGGCGGGGGGATGTCGCCGGCGACCCCACACCACGTCTCGAGCCAGAGCCGGATGGCGTCAATTAGCCGGCAAAGGACGATGCAAACAGCGATGGTGGTAGAGGAGGCGGGTGTCCAGGCAAAGGAGACGATGCCGCAGAGAGCGTATGAGCAGCCAGTGACGATGGCGATAGGGGCGTAAAGGCAGGTGCAGATGAAGACGGCCCCGATGACATCTCCGGCAACTCGAAGGGCGGTAAAGAGGCAGGCCTCCCAGTCGTCCCGGTTGTAGTTCAGAACACGGCCGACAGAGTCTAAAAGATTCCAGTATCCAACGAGGATCGTCCAGCCGCCAGTGTGGCGCGCAAAGGAGCGGCGAGGAGGGTGAGTACGACGCCGCTGCTGGTCAACGTTTGTGGAGGCGTGATCGAACACGAGGCGGGGGATGTAGAACCCGGCGCGGGGGGAGCCAGCGGTGAAATTGCTGGAGGAGGCGCAGGTGGCAAAGGCCCACGGCGCGCCGGTGAGAGAGACAAGGTCGATCTGCGAGACGTTGTTGGTGGCCTCAGCGGGTACGAGCACGAGTCGAGTCCCAGTTGACGCTACGTCGGAGAGAGGCGTGCTGGAAGTGAAGCCGTGGAGGAGCTCAGAGCCAGATGCCACAGGCGAGGGTGTCGTCGTCATCGAGGAGCGAGACGATGGACAGGTGCGTGAAGTCGCCCACGTAGTCGGGGAGAGCGTGGGCGGCTCGAGGATCGGATTGCCGGTAGTGCGACGGTGCGTCAGCGGCACGTTGGAGCCGATGCTGCTGTCGGCGATCCGAGAAGCGTAGGGCGTGCCAGCGGCGGATGCAGAGCACGTCGAGAGGGTCGACTCACTCTCGTAGAAGAGCGAGAGCGAGTCGAAGGCGAGGTTTGCGAGATCAACATTCACCTCGTAGGACACGGTGAGGTCCGGAGGAGCGTAAGACTCGGCACTTGCGGGCTCAGTGAGCACGAATTTCGCGGGAGGGGAAGCCATGAACGATGCCATCGGCAGAGAGGACGCGCGCGCGAGGCAATGGAGCGCGGCGAACGCCAGCATCGAGGGGAACGAGAGCGTGATGGAGCGAAACGACATAAAATCAAGCAGTTACAACAGACAGGTCCAGGACCAACAAGACAAGTCTTGGACGGGCAGTCTTGGACGGGCACTGTGGGTGTGGAAGTGTGAACGTCTGCGCTGTGGGGGAGTTATGCCCCCGGGAACAGCCCCTCCTGGCCAGAGCACGGGGGTGCGAGGGACACAACACAGTGAAAAGGGGGACTAACTACAGCCCCTAGAGCGCAACTGACGTGATCATGCAAAGGTGTCGAGCTGCTTGATCAGCTCGACAAAGACGGCGCGAGAGGCAGCCTTGGTGAGGATGTCGGCGAGCATCACAGCGCCGGGGAGGTGCTCGACAGAGACGACCTCGCGTGCGACAAGGTCACGGAGGAACTCGGCGGCGCGCAGGATGTGCTTGGTCTTCTTGAATGCGACGGGGTCGAAGGCCATGCCGACGGCGGACTTGGAGTCGCACTTGATGACGCTGGGGGCGTCGATGATGAAACCGAGGTCGATCAGTAGCTCGCGGATGAAGATAACTTCCTTGGCGGCGAGCATGGCGCCGAAGAACTCGGCCTCGGCGCTCGAAAGCGTGACGGAGCGCTGCATCTTGGAGAACCAATGAAACAGGCACCCGTAGTAGAAGAACATCCCGCCGGAGCACGAAAACTTGGTCGCCCAGCTAGAGTCGACAAAGCTCTCGAGGCCACGGACGGGATCAGGGCGCATGACAAGAGCGCGGTCAGCGGTGTCGCGCAAGTAGACGAGGACACGAATCGCAGCCTTAAAGTGCGACGGGCCGGGGTTGGTCATGAAGCGAGCGAGCTGCGAGGCGGAGTAGGCGATGTCGACGCGCGTCATATTCGCAAGCCAAAGGAGCCCGCCGACGATGGCCATGTACGCATCGCGAAACTTGGACATCTCGTCGTACTCGACGGAGCCGAGAACGGGCTGATCGGCGGGAGAGAGCTCGAGGCCTTCCTCAATCGGCGAGTCGAAGTGGCGCGAGCGCGAGCGATCGAAGTACGACTCGAACTTCGCGACGAGGTCGGCGGTGTAGAGGCCCTGAGACAAGGTCAGAGAACGAGCAGCGCGGTTGCGAGTGATCGCGGTGTTGAGGATCCACTCGAGCTCGCCCTTGTCCTCGGTAGGGAAGCGTCGCGAGATGTCGGCAACAAAGCGCGCACGTAAGTTGGGGCAGTTGTCGGCGAGGAGAATGTCGTCGACATAGACGAGAGCCCACAAGACGGTGCCGTCCTTCTCGTAGGTGTAGAGGCAGACATCGATGGTCGAGCGCACAAAGCCCCACGACACGAGGAAGGAAGAGAGGAGCTGAGCCCATTCACGACCAGCCTGCTTGAGCCCGTAGAGGCTGCGGCGTAGCTTGCATACGAGCTCTCCGCCGCGGTTGTTGACGCCGGGCGGGGCGCGCATGTAGAGATCCTCATCGAGGGCGGCCTGAAGGTACGCCTGGCGAATGTCGAGGGAGCTGAGGTTGTAGTCACGCGCGGCAGCAATGGCGAGAACGAGCCGGATGGTGAGAGCCTTGACAACAGTGGCGAAGACGCGGTCAAAGTCAACACCATGCTTCTGCGTGTTTCCGTCGGCGACGAGGCGTGCCTTGAACTTGTCGATGGACCCGTCGGCCTTCCGCTTGATGGCAAAAACGAAGTGGCAATGCATCACGTTGGCGCTGGTAGGCACGGAGGCAAGAGGAACGAGGTCCCACGTCTTGAGAGCGACGAGGCCGGCGAGCTCCTTGGCAATCGCCTCGCGCCACTGCTCGGCCTGTGGGCTCGACATCGCTTGCCGGTAGCTCTTCGGAACTCGGAGGGCGCCTTGATCGGACGTCAGCGTGACAGAGTAGGCGCCGCCAGCGCTGCGAGCGGCGGTGACGAGGGCAGTGTCGTTGGACGAGTCGTAGCCGAAGAAGGCGGCGTCGACGGCGCCAAGCGAGTTGTCGACTGCGAGGAAGTCGTCGGCACGGCACTCGCCGTGAACGGCGTTGGCGACAAGAGCGGCGGCCATGTTGGCTGAGAGGCGCGGAACTGGGGCGATGAAGGCAACGAGGAAGGCGCAGGCGAGCTGACCAAGGTGCTGAGCACGAATGCGAGCTGAGCGGCGAGGTGGAGTGAGGCTACGCATCCTGACGGGTTCGGTAGCGCGAGGTGGGAGGCGCGTGACTTCGACGGGGACTTCGACGGTGGCCCCTCCTGAGCGAGTCGCGGCCGGAGTGGCGGGAGAAGGCGCGGGAGGCGTCGAGGGCGGCGCAGGAG
>NZFT01000029.1 GCA_002690755.1 Phycisphaerae bacterium | reverse complement strand
TTCACTCTTCAGGCAGACCAGGATCGGACTCCGCGGACGTCCCTTCACGCTGCTGAAACTCCGCTCGATGTCGGTGCATGAACGATCCGATCCGGGATTCACTCCGGGAGCGACTGCTCGAGTGACGCGGGTGGGCGTGTGGATCCGAAGAACCAAAATCGACGAATTACCCCAGCTTTGGAACGTGCTCGTGGGGGACATGAGCCTCGTCGGCCCTAGGCCGGAGGTCCCGGAGTGGACCAAGGTCCAACCGGAACGATGGAGGACCATCCTCTCGGTCCGGCCCGGTTTGACTGATGCCGCTTCCCTCGAGTTCCGCCACGAAGAAGCGCTCCTCGCCGCTTCCAAGGACCCCGAGTCGACGTATCGGGATGAGATCCTGCCCAGAAAGCTCGACCTCGCCGAAGCGTACGTTCGGGATCGGTCCTTCCTCGGCGATCTGACCCTGCTATTTGTGACGGCTCGGGCCGTTCTGGCCCCGGGGACTGGATTCCACGCTCCCGATGGGGGAGAATCCCCGCGATGAACGTCCCTTTCTTCCGAGTCGATGCGAGCGGAAACGAACTTCGATACGTCCGTGAAGTGCTCGAGAGCGGCTGGCTGACCAGTGGCGGTCGGGTCCTCGACTTCGAGGCGGCTTTCGCGGAGGCCACCGGTGCGAAGCACGCGATCGCCGTGAACTCGTGCACGGCGGCGCTTCATCTCGCATGCGAGGCCGCGGGTGTGGGCCCCGGCTCGGAGGTGTTGGTGCCCAGCGTCACGTTCACCGCCACCGCGGAAGTCGTCGAGTACCTCGGCGGGCTGGTCAGGATCGCCGATGTCGATCCCATCACCGGCCTGCTGACCCCCGCCATCGTCGAGGCGGCCCTCGATGCCCATCCAGAAATCGTCTGCGTCATTCCCGTGCATCTGACCGGCACCGCCTGTCGGATGCGCGGCACCGCTCGATCACCGGGAATCATCGACGTCTGCGAAGCGCGAGGCGTCAAGGTCGTCGAGGACGCCGCACACGCGTTTCCCGCCCGGCATTCGGATGGCACGACCGTGGGGAGCGCGGTGGGCTCGGTGGCCTGCTGCTTCAGTTTCTACGCCAACAAGACGATCACCACGGGCGAAGGAGGCATGGTCACCACCGACGACGATGCGATCGCATCGCGGATTCGTCGCATGCGACTCCATGGAATCGACCGATCCGCGTGGGACCGACACACCCGCATCGGCGCCGCCTGGGAATACGACGTCGTCGCCCCGGGATACAAGTACAACCTGACCGACCTCGCCGCGGCGATCGGGCTCGCCCAGCTCGAACGGAGCGATGCGAGTCGGGATGCGCGACGAGGAATCGCCGCCCGATACCGCGAACGCCTCGGACATCGGGAGGAGTTCTCGCTCCCCGAAGTCGAATCGACGGCCGATTCCCATGCCTGGCACCTGTTCGTGATCCGTCTCCGACCCGAAGCCGGCCTCGATCGGAACGATTTCGCAGAAGAACTCGCGACGCTCGGAATCGGCACCAGCGTGCACTACAAGCCGCTGCATCACATGTCGGTCTGGCAGAAACTCGCCCGGATCCCCGAATCGGGCTGCCCCGATGCGGATTCGTGGTTCGAGGGATGCCTGTCCCTTCCGCTCTTCCCTTCGATGACGCCAGCGGAGATCGAGGCGGTGGCCGACGCGGTGGAGACCGCCTGCACCCGTCATCGCCAGCCCGCCGGCTGATCCCGGAAAGCGTAGGAATTCGATAGAATCCGGAATCGGCCCCGCGGGCCGAGTTCCATTCATCGGACCGCGAAGGAGCCTTCAATTGATCGAAAGCCAGGCAGTCTCGGTGCAGGGGAGACGCATCCGGATCGGCGTGGCCGGTTGTGGGCGGATTTCGAGGAATCACTTCCGAGCGATCGCCGATCTCGGTGAGGATCTGGAACTGGCCGGGGCCTGCGACGTCGACCCGGCGAGACTGGAACAGGACTTCATCCCCGCGGACACGCCCCGGTACGCCACGCTTCCGGAGATGCTCACCGCGACGAACCCCGACATCGTCGCGATCTGCACCCCGAGCGGAATGCATCCGAGGCAGACCGTGGAGATCGCGGCGGCCGGCGTCCACGTGATGACCGAGAAACCGATGGCGACCCGGTGGAGCGACGGGCTCCGCATGGTCGAGGCCTGCGACGACGCCGGCGTCCGGCTCTTCGTCGTCAAGCAGAACCGGTTCAACGCCACCCTGCAGCTGCTCCGTCGTGCGATTCTGGAGGGTCGGTTCGGTCGGATCTACATGGCGAACGTCAACGTCTTCTGGACACGACCGCAGGCGTATTACGACACCGATCGGTGGCGCGGCACCTGGGAGCTCGATGGCGGCGCGTTCATGAACCAGGCCAGCCACTACGTGGACCTGCTCGACTGGCTCATCGGCCCCATCGACCAGGTCCACGCGATGACCGCCACCCTCGCCCGGGACATCCAGGTCGAGGACACCGGCGTGATGAACGTCCGCTGGCGGAACGGAGCCCTGGGCTCCCTTGCCGTGACCATGCTCACCTACCCGAAGAATCTGGAAGGCTCACTGACCATCCTCGGCGAGCACGGGACGGTCCGGATCGGCGGCGTCGCGGTGAACGAGATCCAGACCTGGGACTTCGCGGACGAACGCGATTACGACGAGGACGTTCGAAACGCGAACTACGAAACGACCTCCGTGTACGGGTATGGTCATCCGAGGTACTACCGGAACGTCGTCGACGTCCTCCGTGGGAAGTGTCCCGCCGAGACCGACGGTCGCGAGGGCCTCAAGAGCCTCGAGGTCCTCATCGCGGCCTATCTCTCCGCCCGCGACGGCCGTACGGTCAACCTGCCACTCGAGTATTGACCGGAGGCCTTCACATGAGCACCACCGCGAACGAACCCACGATCCACGAGACCGCGATCGTCGACGACGGCGCGAGCATCGGCGCCGGCAGCCGGGTCTGGCATTTCGTGCATGTCTGCGGCGGCGCGGTCATCGGTCGCGGCTGCTCGCTCGGGCAGAACGTCTTCGTCGGGAACAAGGTCTCGATCGGCGACAACGTCAAGATCCAGAACAACGTCTCGGTCTACGACAACGTGACCCTGGAGGACGACGTCTTCTGTGGACCGAGCATGGTCTTCACCAACGTCTACAACCCACGCTCGGCGGTCTCCCGCAAGGACGAATACCGCGACACGACCGTCCGCCGCGGCGCGACCCTCGGCGCCAACTGCACGATCGTCTGCGGGGTCGAGATCGGCGAGCACGCCTTCGTGGGTGCCGGCGCGGTGGTCAACCGCGATGTCCCCGCCCACGCCCTGATGGTCGGTGTCCCCGCCCGCCAGGTCGGTTGGATGAGCGCCGCGGGCGAACGGCTCGATCTCCCGCTGGAGGGCGACGGCGAAGCCGCCTGTCCCCTGACCGGTGATCGCTATCGGGTCGAGCGCGGTAACCTCTCGGCCGGCTGAGCCCCCTCGAGATCCGAAACCATGCGAAGCATCGTGCGACTGACATCACGGCGGCAGGCCCAGCTCGCGATCACCGTCGTCGACGGGTTGGTGTTCGCCGTCGCGTTCTGGATGGCGATCGTGATCCGCTACGGCGAGTTCGTGCCACCGCCCCAGACGCAATGGTGCCTCTACGCCGCCCCGGTCGTGGGCGTTCTATGCCTTCTTCCGTTCCGCTTCTACCGGGAGGTCATTCGCTACGTCGGTGCGAACGCGGCGTATCGATGCGGCATGGGGGTCACGCTGACCACCCTGATCCTGCTGGCGGCGAGTTTCCTCCGGAGCGATCTGCCGGCGATCTCCCGAGTGGTCTTCCTGCCCTTCTGGATGGGCTCGATCCTCGGTCTCGTCGGGGTCCGCCTCGTCGGACGCTCGCTCTTCCGCGAGTTCGTGCTGGGTGGCGAGTCCGAATCGCGAAGGCGTGTGCTGATCTACGGCGCCGGACAGGCCGGGGTGGGTCTGGCATCGATGCTGGCCGAGGACAACGCCGTCGTCATCGAGTGCTTCGTCGACGACGACCGCCGCCTCACCGGTCGGGACGTTCGCGGCGTCGAAGTCTTCCATCCGGACGACCTCGATGGCCTGGTCGGACGACGCTCGATCGACACCGTGATGCTCGCACTGCCGTCCGCGAGCCGCCAGCGTCGACGTGAGGTCATCGACGTCCTCCGTGGCCGCGGCATCGAGATCCTGACCGTCCCGGACCTGCAGGAGCTCGACTCGGGCCAGGCGAAGTTCACGGATCTCCGACCGATCGACATCCAGGACCTGCTCGGACGAGAGTCGGTCACCCCGCAGCAACCGTTGCTCGTCGCCAAGATCCGTGGACGCGTGGTCATGGTCACGGGGGCGGGCGGTTCGATCGGCACCGAACTCTGCCGGCAGATCATCGAGCTCGGTCCCGCAAGACTCATCCTCGTCGACAACTGTGAATTCAACCTCTTTCGGATCGACGCGAAGCTTGCGGCATCCAACCCCCTCGGCGTCGCGGTCGTTCCGATCCTCGGAACGGTGTGCGACGGGCTCCAGATGCAGGAGGCGATGGAGCGCTACGACGTCCAGACCGTGTACCACGCCGCCGCCTACAAGCATGTCCCCATCGTCGAGCGGAATCCCGTGGTCGGCGTGCAGAACAACGTGATCGGGACGCTCCGGCTCGCGGAGGCGGCGATTCACGCCGGCGTGCAGGACTTCGTCTCGATCTCCACCGACAAGGCGGTGCGGCCGACCGGGGTCATGGGGGCGAGCAAGCGTCTCGCCGAACTGATCCTGCAGGGTCTCCAGAGTCATTCCTCGAAGAACGACCGGACCCGTTTCTGCATGGTCCGCTTCGGCAACGTTCTCGGCTCGTCGGGTTCCGCGGTACCGAAGTTCTCCGAACAGATCCGAGCGGGCGGCCCGGTGACGGTCACGCACCCCGAAGTCACCCGGTACTTCATGACGGTCCATGAAGCGGCGAATCTCGTGATCCAGTCGGGTGCCCTCACCAAGGGCGGCGACGTCTTCGTCCTCGACATGGGCGAACCCGTCAAGATCCTCGACCTCGCGACTCGAATGATCGACCTCGCCGGCGTTTCGGTCCGATCCGAGGCAGCGCCCGGCGGCCAGATCGAGATCGTCTTCACCGGGCTCCAGCCCGGGGAGAAGCTGTACGAGGAACTGTTGATCGAAGGTGATCTGGAGGGGACGACCCACCCGAAGATCCTGCGTTCCGCAGAGGCATACGTCCCCTGGGGTGATCTCAGCAAGATCCTGCAGCGACTCGAAGCCGCGATCGATCGACGCGACACCCCGACCGTGGTGCAGATCCTTCAGGAGACGGTTTCCGGGTATCGCGGACCGACCGAGCCTTCGAGGATCATGGACGCCACCTGAACGGGCCCGAACCCCACGGGACCGGTACCCTCTCCTGCATGACCCTGTGGCGACAGTCCGGGACCGTCTGGTTCGGCGCCGTCGCCGCGGCGGGACTCGCGCTGTTCACCCAGATCCTGCTGGCGAGGAATCTCGACGACGAGACCTTCGGCGCGCTTTCGAACGCCTACGCCATCGCCATGCTCGTGGCGACCTTCGCCTTCCAGGGCCTCGGCGAGGTCGCGCTGCGAAATCTCGCCGCCATCGACGTGGGCCGGTGCGTCGCCGCCGCCGGCTCGCTGCTTCTCGTCGGTCTGATCGTGAGCACCGTGTGGACCACGTGGACCGGCGAAGCCGGATCGACGCCCGGACTGCTGCTCGCGTTCGTCCCGTTCGTGATCGTCCACGCCGGACTGACCGCCGGCATGATCTCGTTCCAGCTGGACCGCCGGAACATCGGGATCGCGTTCTGGCCCGCGGGATTCCAGGCGACCCGGCTCGCCGTCGTCGGGCTGGTGATCGGGGCCGGCGGTGCGGTGATCGCCGTGCCGATCGGCTGGTTCGCCGCCCTCACGCCGCTGGCGTGGATCGGGCTTCGACGACTCCGCGCCGCGAAGGCGGGCACCGATCGCGTCGCCACCACCTCGACCGCCGGCCTGCTCCGCGCCGCCCTCCCCTTCTCCGCGACCCGGCTGCTCGAGTTCGCGGAGATCCAGCTCCCGGTGGTGCTGGCGATGCCGCTTCTGGGCGCTGCGGAGACCGGTCGGATCGCCGCCTGTCTCGCCATCGTCCAGGGATTGCTGTTGCTTCCGATCTCGATCTTCCAACGCCTCCTGCGAGCGCGTTTCCACGACTGGAGCCGCGCGGATCCGGCGACCCTTCGCCGGACCGGCCTGCTTGGTGCGGCCGCGATGGCCCTCGCGGGTGCGGCGCTCGGCCTGGCGATCCGACCATTCGCATCGACGATTCTCGGCGCGGTCTTCGGCGGCCCGTTCACGGCCGCCACCGGGTTCCTCGGATCCATGCTGTGGCTTCTGCCGATCTGGTTCGCCTCGATCGCGATCAACGCCACCCTCGTGTCGCCCCGACTCGCCGACCTTCGCTTCGGATGTCAGGCCGTCGGCATCGTGATCCTCGTCGGCGGGTCGTTTTTCGGCGGATCCGGCACCGATGGAATCGTCACCGGAATGTTCGCATCCCAGACCTTCCTGCTCCTCTCCGGAATCCTGCTTGTTACGGTCTGGCGATCGCCCGCGGCCCGAACTTGAACCCCCCTCGGAATCGGCTCGAAGAATCATGTGCGGAATCGCAGGTTTCATCGATGGATCAGGACGCATCACCGACGTCTCGGCGGTGATGGCCGAGATGAGCGAGGCGATCCGGCACCGAGGCCCGGACGGCGAAGGCGCTTCGTACGACCCCGATCGACGCGTCGCGCTGGTCCACCGGCGACTCGCGATCCAGGATCCGAGCGACGCCGGTCGGCAACCGATGGTCTCCGCGAGCGGGCGATTCGAGATCGTCTACAACGGCGAGATCTATGATTTCATCGAGTGCCGACGGGATCTCGAAGTCGCCGGCCACCGATTCCGGACCGGCTGCGACACCGAGGTCCTGCTCGCGGCCTTCGAATCCTGGGGCATCGAGTCGACGCTTCGGCGGGTCGACGGGATGTTCGCCTTCGCGGTGCTCGATCGCGAAGCGGAACGCATCACGCTCGCCCGGGATCGAGCGGGACAGAAACCGCTGCTGCTCGCGGTCGCCGGCGACGCGATCGCGTTCGCCAGCGATCTTCGTGCCCTCGAGTGTCTTCCCGAACCGTTCGCATCGCGACTCGTCGGCATCGACGAGCACGCGTTGCGTTGGTATCTCGCGCACGGCGCGGTCCCCTGGCCGATGTCGATCCGACCGGGCGTCGAGCAGGTGGCGCCCGGCGGTCTGGTCGAGATCGATCTGCGGAATCTGAGAATCGACCGACGCCGTTGGTGGACACCGCCTCTGCCCGCCGACCACGCGGGAGACGCGAAGGAAAGCGACATCGATGCGGCCGCGGACGACCTGCAGGTCCTCGACGCGATCCGGGAGAGCGTTCATCGACGATGCCGAGCGGATCGCGCCGTCGGCGTGTTCCTCTCGGCGGGACTCGATTCCCGTCTGGTCGCCGCCCTCGCCGCGGAAGCCCGCCCCGGACTGCCGGCATTCACGCTGGGCATGCCCGGGCCGTTCGACGAGTCGGCCGAAGCGGCCGAGATCGCGGCTCGACTCGGGCTCGAACACCATTCCATCCGACCGACAGACGCGGAGATCACCTCGACCGCGGAATCGCTGCATGCCGTGGCGGACGAGCCGTTCGCCGACTCCTCGCTCCTCGCCACGGTCCTGCTCGCCCGGGCCACCGCCCCGAGGATCGCCGTCGCGTTGTCGGGTGACGGCGGCGACGAACTCTTCGGTGGTTATCGAAGACACGCGATGGCCGCGCACTGGGGGCGGCGCGAACGATTGCTCCGGACGGTCGCTTTGGTCGCAGAGCGCCTTCCCGAGTCCGCGATCGGATTCATCGGACGGATCCAGCTCGGCCGCGGGACGATGCTCGACGCCCTGCGCAAGATCGAGGCGGTGCCACGCGGACTCGCGGGCTACCTCGACCTTCGCGAACGGCAGGGCGACGCCTCGGATCTCTTCGACCGGGACGTGATCGACATCCGGGATCGGGTTCCCAAGAATCCCTGGGACGGGCTCTTCCCCGAATGGAACGGCGTCCGCAGCATGATGGCCGCCGACTTCCGGACCTATCTTCCCGACGATCCGCTCGTCAAGATCGATCGGGGAACGATGCATCACGGCCTCGAGTGCCGGTCCCCCTTTCTGGGACGGGAGGTCATCGCGACCGCGAACGCGCTCACCACCGCGAGCCTTTTCGACCGCAACGGCGGACGTCGACCGGTCCGGGCCGCACTTCGAAGCGTGGGACTGAGCGACGCCGGCACGAAACGAGGATTCGCCGTTCCACTCTTCGACTGGCTTCGGGGCCCGCTTCGTCCCTGGGCGGAGTCGCTGCTGACGAACGGTGCGGACGATCCACTCGACCAGGCGACCATTCGGCAGAACTGGCTCGACCTGATGGCCGGGCGACGAGATCTCGCGACGGGCATGTGGACGGTGATCTCCTGGCGGGCCTGGCTCGCCGCGCGATCCTGAGACGAGACGGTCCGTGAGCTGGAACATCCGGAGGATCAAGCGGATCGCCGAGCGCGCGGGAGAACGGCAGTCCATACACTCGCGGGATGCCCGCTTGGACGCTTGACGAGCTCGCACGCAAGGACCCGTTCGGCGATCGGATCCACTTCGCGCTGGCCGCCCTCGTCTGCTTCACCCTCCCGGTGAACGGCGGATGGGCCGGGTTCATCCTGGCCCCACTGGTGGGCTGGGGGGCGCTTCGCACCCTGTGCTGGCGTCGATACCTGCCGGCAGGACCTGCCGGCATCCTGTTCCCCGCGGCCGCCTGGATCGGGCTCCTCGCGATCAGCCTCACCTGGGCGCCTGATCCACGGCAGGAATGGCATCAGCTCTGGTCGCAACGCTGGGCCCTCGTGATCCCCCTCCTGTGGCCGCTGATGGACCGCTGGAGATGGCTGCTGTCCTTCACCCTCGCGGGGTGCCTCCTACAGACGACGACGCAGACTTTCGAGGGCATCATGGCGTGGTCCGACCCCCAAGGTCAGCGCATTTCAGGATTCGAGACCCATCCGCGAACCGTGGCGGTCTGGTCGGCTGGCGTGGTGGTGGGGTTGATCGGTCTTCATCTCGGCGGCCTGCTCCACCGGAGGATCTGGCTGCTGGGCTGTGTTCCGCCCCTGCTGGCGATCATCCTCAGCGGCTCCCGTGGAGCCTTGCTCGCCCTCTTGATCGCGATCCCGACCATGGTCGTGGCGCTCGGCGTCCGAAGACGGCTCACCGCTCGAGGCACGGTCTCGATGGCAGCGGCGATCGTGGTGGCCGGCAGCAGTCTCGCGGTCTTCCACGATCGGATCATGCCTCAGTTCGAACGCGCGGCGGAGTCCGTGGCCTCGATCGCGATCGATGGCGAGGCCACCGACATCCGGCTTCTCTGGTGGCGATCATCGCTGCGGCAGTGGAACAACCACCCCCTGCTCGGATACGGCCTCGGCGGCACCGCCGACGCCCTCCGATCCGACCCCGAGCTCACGACCGACCAGCGGGTTTCCGAGCGCAACCTCTCGATCGCCGTCTGGAATCAGCCCCATTCGGTCTACCTTCAGATCCTTCTCGAGGGTGGGCTCATCGGTGTCGCCACCTTCGCTTTCCTCCTCCTGGCGATCGCCCGTGCCGCGTGGCGAAACAGCCTCCACCACCCTCTGGGGGCGATCGCGATCGGTGGACTGGTGATCTGGATGACGACCGCCGCCTTCGATGCGTGGCACACCCGGTCCCAGCCCCTGGCGTTCCTGTGGTTCACGGCGCTCCTCGCCGCCTTCGACCCCAGTCGCCTTCTTCGCGATTCGGTGAAAAACCCGCCCGAAGGTGAGCATCCGGACGAGACCTCCGGCTTGTCCAAGTCAAGGCCGTCCCCCGGCCGATGACATCGATAGTCAGGCATGAAGGACCTCCACTCCATCCTCGTTCACGCCGACGACACGATTCGAACCGCGCTCGAGCGGTTGAACCGCGCAGGCTGGACCGTCCTCCTCCTCGTCGAAGCCGATGGCCGGCTCGTCCGGACGGTCACCGACGGTGATCTCCGTCGAATGCTGCTCGAAAATCACGACCTTGAATCGACGCTCCGAGCGCTTCCGGTGCAGGCACCGCACACGGTTCCGCGGAACGCCCCGGCGGACCTGATTCTTCAGTCGATGAATCGTTGCCAGATCGATCAGGTTCCCGAGATCGACGAGACCGGACGTCCGATCGATCTCCACCTCCGCCGGGAACTCGATCAGCCCGTGCTGCTCTCGCCGCCCCATCTCGCGGACGAGGAACGGACGTTCGTCGAGCAGGCGTTCGCGACGAACTGGATTGCGCCGGTCGGACCGAACATCGACGCCTTCGAAAACGAGATCGCCGCGACCGTCGGCATGCGTTCGGCGGCCGCCCTCTCGAGTGGCACCGCCGCGATCCATCTCGGCCTGAAACTCCTTGGTGTCGAGCCCGGCGACCGGGTGTTCTGTTCGGCGCTGACCTTCGTCGCGACGGTGAATCCGATCCGCTATCTCAACGCCGAGCCGGTGTTCATCGATTCCGAGCCGGACACCTGGAACATGTCGCCCGCCGCCCTCGCCGACGCCCTCGAGGCCGCGGACCGTGCCGGCAACCTGCCGAAAGTGGTCGTGCCGGTCGGACTCTACGGCCAGAGCCCGGACATGGAACCGATCCTCGAACTGTGTGATCGGTATGGAATCCCCGTGCTCGAGGATGCGGCGGAGAGTCTTGGTGCGACCTATCGCGGGCGTGCCGCCGGCAGCTTCGGTCGCCTCGGCATCTACTCGTTCAACGGCAACAAGATCATCACGACCTCCGGCGGCGGCATGCTCGTCGGCGATGACGAAGCCCTGATCGAGCGGGCGCGGTTCCTCGCCACCCAGGCCCGAACGCCGGCCGGCCACTACGAGCATCACGAGGTCGGTTTCAACTACCGGATGAGCAACATCCTCGCCGGCATCGGCCGCGGGCAGCTCCAGGTGCTGACAGACCGGGTCGAACAACGACGAAACGTGTTCGAGCGATACCGATCGGGACTCGAGGACCTCCCGACGATCCGGTGGATGCCCGAACCCGCCGGCCATCGGTCGACACGATGGTTGACCGCCGCCACCATCGACCTCGGCGGCACCGATCAGGATCTCCCGGCCCTGGTCGCTTCCCTCGCCGACGCGGGAATCGAGGCGCGACGGATCTGGAAGCCGATGCATCGACAACCGATCTTCGCGAAGGCGACCTACTGGCCCCATCATTCGGGGGAATCGGTCTCGGACCGGTTGTTCGAGACCGGAATCTGCCTTCCCAGCGGCTCGGGAATGACCCTCGAACAGCAGGATCGGGTGATTCGGCGGCTTCGCGAGCGTCTGGCCCCTCCGAGCCGGATCTGGCGGAGCTCGACCCTCGCCCTGGGCTGACCGAGATCACGTCCGGACGCTAAAAAAACCACCGTCCCGCCATTCGATCGCCGATGACTACAGGTCATGCTGATCGTCGTCGCGATTCTGCTTCTCCTCGTCTCCGCCGTGATCTTCACACGGGCGCCGCTCGACGTCGCGATGGTCGGATGCCTTCTGCTGCTGGTTCTGACCGGGCAGGTCGCCCCCGAATCCGCATTCCTCGGTTTCTCCAACACCGCGGTACTCATGATCGGAGCGCTCTTCGTGGTCGCTTCCGGGCTTCGGCAGACCGGTGCGATCGACCGGATCGCACCGATGCTGATCGGCCGTCCGAAGAGCGTCCGAGCGGTGATCGGCCGGCTCGGCGTCCCGGTGACCGCACTCTCCGGATTCATGAACACGACGCCACTCGTGGCGATGTTCCTTCCGGTGAGCCTCGACATCTCGAGACGGCTCAAGGTTTCGCCCAGTCGCGTGCTCATGCCGCTCAGCTTCGCCGGAATCCTCGGCGGTCAGCTGACCCTGGTCGGGACCGCCTCGAACATCGTGATCGACGGTCTGTACGGCGAGCAGATCGCGACCTGGGCGGCCGCCGGAATCGAAATCGACCCCGGTTGGATCCTCGAAGGCCCCGCTCGCTTCCTCGCGGTCGGCGTGTCCGGCGTCGTCGCCGCGACGCTGGGCCTCATGTTTCTCGTGATCGTCGGTCCCTGGATCCTCCCCAATCGCGGCATGGACACCTCGAACGAGGACACCGACCGGTACGAGGTTCGATTCGAAGTCCAGTCCGCCGGGCCCATCGAGGGGAAGACCATCGAACAAGCGGGTCTGCGACACCTTCCCGACCTCTTCCTCGTGGCGGTGGAACGCCAGAGCAAACGTCTCGCGGCGATCGGTCCGGATGAATCGCTCCAGCCCGGAGACATTCTCTGCTTCGTCGGCTCGACGTCGGGGGTCCGGGAACTCCGAAGCATCGCCGGGATCGAGGTGGAGGACAATCAGGCCACGAAGGTGAATGCACCGACCCCGATCCGGACCTTGGTCGAAGCGGTGGTCTCACCCACGGCCTCGTTCGTCGGACGAACCGTGCGTGAGAGCCAGTTCCGCACCATCTACAACGCGGCGATCCTCGCCGTCCATCGCCGGGGCACCCGGATCGAGGGACGGATCGGGGACATCACGCTCGATGCGGGTGACGTCCTGCTGCTCGAGACGCATCAGGGCTTCCTCACCTCGCACGGGCGAGGCAACGCCTTCTATCTGGCGACGTCCGTCGAGAACGCCAGATTCCCCCGACACGACCGGGCACCGGTGGCGATCACGATCCTGCTCCTGATGATCATCTCGCTCGCGACCGGCCTGCTCTCACCGGTGGTGGCGACCTGGGTCGCCGCCCTGGCGATGGTCGGAACCCGGTGCGTCAACGCGTCCATCGCACGAAAAGCGATCGATTTCTCCGTGCTCATCACCATCGGTGCCGCCATCGGCATCGGGATGGCGGTCGCGGAAAGCGGATTGGGCACCGCGTTCGGCAACGGTCTCGTGGACCTCGTCCGTTCGGTCGGCGGCGGAGAACGCCTGCTCCTCACGACGGTGGTGATCGCCGCGTCCCTCATCGCCCAGTTCGCGACCAACTTCGGCTCCGCCGTGATCATGTTCCCGGTCGCGGTGTCCACGGCGATGGCCACCGGGGCGAGTCCGCTGCCCTTCGTGCTCGGCGTGATGGCCGGGGCGGGCAGCAACTTCCTGACGCCATTCGGCTACCAGACCAACCTCATGGTCTTCGGACCGGGCCGTTACAAATTCACCGATTTCCCACGACTGGGACTTCCGCTGCTGCTGATCGTGATCGTGTCCGCGACGATCATGATCCCGATGGTGTTCCCGTTCCGGTGATGCGGGATCGGCGGTCAGGCGGTCAGGCGGTCAGGCGGGCCCGACGAGGCCTTGATCACGAAGCATTCCGACGACCGATTCCGCCGACTCCTCCACGGACAGCGAAGCCGTGGGAAGGACGAGTTCCGCTTGATCCGGCGCCTCGTAGGGCTGGTCGATTCCCGTGAAGCCGCGAATCTCACCCGCCCGTGCCTTCTGATAGAGGCCTTTCGGATCCCGCGCTTCGGCGACCTCGATCGGAACTTCGACGTAGACCTCGAGGAACGGCATTTCCGCCGATCGATGCATGGCGCGGACCGCATCCCGGTCGGCGCGAAACGGGCTGACGAAGCTCGCGAGGACGATCACCCCGGCGTCCACGAGAAGCCGACAGACCTCTCCGGTTCGACGAATGTTCTCGGTGCGATCGGCTTCCGCGAACCCGAGGTCGCCGTTCAACCCGTGTCGAAGGTTGTCCCCGTCGAGCCGATAACAGAGCCTGCCGGCTCCGGCCAGATGACGCTCGACCGCGACCGCCACGGTGCTCTTGCCGCTTCCGGACAATCCGGTGAACCAGACCGTTCCGGCTCGCTGGCCGAGCATGGCTTCCCGGTGGGTGCGCCCGACGTCTCCGGAATGCCAGACCACGTTCTCACTGGTGCCGTCGTCGTTCTTGGACTGGGACAAAATTTGACTCCAGACTGGACTCTCGGACTAANCGGTTCGAGTTCCAATCGTAGCCGGTTTCTCCGGCATGAACGCATCCGATCAGTCCTGTTACGCTCCCCATTCCGATGACCATCATCCAAGATCCTCTCTCTCATCTGCAGTCGCTCGAAGCCGAGTCGATCGACATCATTCGCGAGGTCGCTTCCAGTTTTCAGCGACCGGTGATGATGTATTCGATCGGCAAGGATTCGAGCGTGATGCTGCATCTCGCCCGCAAGGCCTTCGCGCCGGGACCGATCCCCTTCCCCATGCTCCATGTGGACACCACGTGGAAGTTCCGGGAGATGATCGCGTTTCGCGAGAAGGTCGCCAAGGACCTCGGACTCGACCTCATCGTGCACTCGAATCCCGAGGGCATCGCCGAGGGGATGAGCCCGTTCGTGCATGGCAGTCGCGTCTACACCGACGTCATGAAGACGCAGGCGCTCAAGCAGGCGCTCACCGCCGGACGCTTCGACTGCGCCATCGGCGGCGCCCGTCGCGACGAGGAGAAGAGCCGGGCGAAGGAACGAGTCTTCAGTTTCCGGGACCGGAACCACCGCTGGGATCCGAAGACGCAGCGACCCGAGCTCTGGAACCTCTGGAACACCCGGATCGGGCCTGGCGAGAGTGTTCGCGCGTTCCCGCTCTCGAACTGGACGGAACTCGACGTCTGGACCTACATCCACCTCGAGAAGATCGAGGTCGTCCCCCTCTACCTCGCGGCCAAGCGCCCGATCGTGGAACGGGACGGCGCCCTGATCATGGTCGACGACGACCGGATGCCGCTCGAACCGGGCGAGACTCCCGAGATGCGAAGCGTGCGGTTCCGGACGCTCGGCTGCTACCCGCTGACCGGCGCCGTGGAAAGTGACGCCTCCACGCTCGCGGAGGTCATCACCGAGATGCTCGTGGCCCGGACCAGCGAGCGTCAGGGACGCGTGATCGATCACGACGGTGATGGAAGCATGGAAGACAAGAAGAAGGAAGGCTACTTCTGATGGACCCTCGCTTCGACGCCGAATCCGACAACATTGAGGAATACCTCGCCCGCCACGAGCAGAAGCAGCTGCTCCGCTTCCTCACCTGCGGCAGCGTGGACGACGGCAAGAGCACGCTCATCGGGCGCCTGCTGCACGACACCAAGGGAATCTACGAGGACCAGCTCGCCGCGGTGGAGGGTGCTTCCAAGAAGTACGGGACCCAGTCCGGCCAGGCCGACCTCGCACTCCTCGTCGACGGCCTCCGCAGCGAACGCGAGCAGGGCATCACGATCGACGTGGCCTATCGCTACTTCTCGACGGAACACCGGAAGTTCATCGTCGCGGACACGCCCGGGCACGAGCAGTACACCCGGAACATGGCGACCGGCGCGAGCACCTGCGATCTGGCCGTGCTGCTCGTGGACGCCCGCCACGGCGTGAGCGTCCAGACCCGACGCCACTGCGTGATCACCTCGCTGCTCGGCATTCCGAAGATCATCATCGCGGTCAACAAGATGGACATCGTCGACTGGGATCAGTCGGTCTACGATTCGATCTGCGAGGATTTCAAATCCTTCTCGAGCAAGCTTCCGGATCGGGAACAGCACTTCATCCCGATGTCGGCCCTCGAGGGCGACTATGTCGCGGAGCCTTCGGAGAAGGCCCCCTACTACACCGGCCCCACCCTCCTCGAACTTCTCGAGACGATCGAGATCGGTGACCAGGAGCAACAGACACCGTTCCGGATGCCCGTGAATCACGTCATCCGACCGGACCTCGACTTCCGCGGATTCGGCGGACGCATCGAGTCCGGCGTGGTCCGGCCCGGCGACCGGGTGACGGTCCTCCCGGCGGGCACCGAGAGCACGGTCGCACGAATCTCCACCTTCGACGGCGATCTTGAAGNGGCCGGCGCGCCTCGAAGCGTCGCCATCGTCCTCGAAGACGAAGTCGATGCCAGCCGCGGTGACATGATCGCGGCCGCGGATCACCTTCCGACGACCTCGGATCGGATCGCCGCCGATCTGGTCTGGATGCATGAAGAAGAACTCCACCCGGGCCGGGAATTCATTCTGCGACACGGCACCCGGGTCACCCCCTGCCGCGTCCGTCGAATCATCCACCGGCTCGATGTGGACACCCTCCAGAACGTGGAGGCGAACGCGCTCGGTCTCAACGAGATCGGCCAGGTCGAACTCGAGACCGACTCCCCGCTCGTCTTCGATCCCTACGAAGCGGTTCGAGGAACGGGAAGTCTCATTCTCGTCGATCGCATCGGCAACTGGACCATGGCGGCGGGCATGATCCGCGGCAAGGCGTCGGAGGCCCGATGGACCGCGACCCCGATCTCGGGTGCGGACCGGGTCGGCGAGGAGGGTCTGGTGTCCGCCGACGAACGCGCCGCCCGATTCGGCCAGAAGCCGGCGACCATCCTGCTGACGGGCCTCGCCGGCAGCGGAAAGACCAGGATCGCGGCGATGCTCGAACGGGCGCTCTTCGATCTGGGACGCGTCGCGATCCGCTTCGACGGAACCACCATGCGGAAGGGGTTGAATCGCGACCTCGGGTTCTCCGCATCGGATCGATCGGAGAATCTCCGACGGTCGATGGAGGCCGCGAAGCTCATCAACGACGAGGGAATCATCTGTGTCGCGGCGTTCGTCGCACCGCAGGCCGGCAACCGGGAGCAGGCGAAGGAACTCGTCGGCACCGATCGGTTCCTGGTGGTTCATTGTTCGGCACCCCTCGAACATTGCCGCGCCAAGGATCCCACCGGACTCTACGCCCACGCCGCAGAACGCGAGCTCGACGGCATCCCGGGAATCTCCTTCGACTACGAGGCGCCCGAGCGACCGGATCTCGAACTTCCGACCCATCAGATCGATCCGGGAGAAGCCGTGAACCGAATCCTCGCCCTGCTCGGCGAACGTGGATTCCTTCGCTGAACCCGTCCGATCGCCTTCCGATCATCGCGTGTTTCTCGAGTGATCTCCGGTAGCGCGGATTCCGCGCCGAACGCGATTCTTCATCGGCAATTCAAGTTCGTCCACCGACCGCCATTCAGGATCCGATCGAGATCCCTATCATCGGCGTCCATGGCATCCGTCAGTTTCTACTTCCAGGTACATCAGCCCTTCCGCCTTCGTCGGTACTCCGTCTTCGACACGGATCCGTTCTACTTCGATGAGACGGCGAATCGCGAGATCCTGCTCAAGGTCGCGGACAAGTGCTATCGCCCCGCCACGCGAAAGATCCTCGATCTCGTCCGCCGGCACGAGGGTCGGTTCCGGGTCAGCTACGCGATCAGCGGCGTCTGCCTGGAACAGTTCGAGAAATGGGCGCCCGACGTCATCGACCTCTTCAAGGAACTCGCCGACACCGGGGCCTGCGAGTTCATCGGTGAGACGAGCCACCATTCGCCGAGCTTCCTGTTCAGCCGCGACGAGTTCGACCGTCAGGTCGATGCCCATCGCGACAAGATCAAGGAACTCTTCGGCCAGACCCCCTCGGTCTTCCGAAACACCGAGCTGATGTATCACGACGACCTCGCCTGGCACATCGCGGGACGTGGCGAGCACAAGGCCATTCTCTGCGAAGGCGTGGATCGGCTCCTCAAGTTCCGGTCCCCGAACTACGTCTACGCACCACCGCGCTTCGAAGGCCAGCCCGAGTCGATGGCGGAACGCCCGGTCCACCTGCTTCTGAAGAACTACCAGCTCTCCGACGACATTGCCTTCCGCTTCGGCAATCGCGACTGGAAGGAGTGGCCGCTCAGCGCCGAGCGATTCGCCTCCTGGGTGAACGACATCAACGGCGACGGTTACATCTGCAACCTCTTCATGGACTACGAGACCATCGGCGAACACCAGTGGGCCGACACCGGGATCTTCGAGTTCCTCGATGCGCTTCCGGAAAAGATTTTCGACGTCAATCCCGGACAGAACGACTTCCTGACCCCTTCCCAGGTGCTCGACTGCCACAAGCCGATCGGGGAATATTCGGCGCCGAACTGGATCTCCTGGGCGGACACCGAACGGGACTTGTCGGCCTGGCTGGGCAATCCGCTCCANGACAACGCCGTCGAAGAGCTCTACTCGATCCGGGACGCCGTCTACGAACGAAACGGCAACCCGCGACCGGGAAACGAGAGTGATCGCTTCGTCCTCGAGGACTGGCGGAAACTGACCACCAGCGATCATCTCTACTACATGTGCACCAAGTTCTGGTCGGACGGGGACGTCCACAAGTACTTCAGTCCCTACGACAGTCCGTACGACGCCTACATCAACTTCATGAACGTCCTGGACAACGTGAAGAGCCGCGTCGAGGACTGAAGCTCCCCGGCGGGGATCCGCGGTCGTTCAGGAACCGCCCCCGAGTTCGAGCTCCTGCTCGTTGCGGGCTTCGGTCGTGATGATCGAATTCCGGATGGATTCCGCGGCCCGGAACAGGGCGGGATCGTTCAGGCCGGCCGAAACGGTGATCGCCCGTGACGACGGCGAGTTCGAGAAACGCGTCATCACCATCAGAAGCACTCGAGGATCCCGGCCGTTCACCGCGACCTCGAGCAACGGCTCGAGCACCGAGATGGTGGAACGCGTGGCGGTCTCGTCGTTGGTGAGCACCCCGAGGAACCAGGCTTGTGCGGCCGGGGGGAGTTTCGTGAAGCCCTCGATGAGCGGGTCGAGAAACGTCGCGAACAGTTCGGGACGGATGTTCGAACGATCCGAGATGTAGATCCGGAGAATCCCGTCGAATCCCACCACGACCGACTTGAGATCCTCGATCGAGTCGATCGACCGATACGCGGCGGCGACCAGGTCGGGATCGATCTGGCCGCGCTCGACGTCCGGCGTCGATCGCTGCTTGCGGATGAAGAAGTCGACGGAGTTCGCTTCGCGTCCGAAGACCCGGGTGTCGACGGAGACTTCGGACCTCGGGCGATAGTTGCTCGCCGCGCGGAGCGCGAGCCCGCCGCCCTTGACCGCGGCGCGATCGAAGAGCTCCGCCATCCAGGTCGCGGAGAGGTCGTACGTGCAGGTGAAGGATTTCTGGGCCGGGATGTTCAGCCGACGATGGAGGGAGCGGATCAACTGCCGACCGTTCGAAAGAGACTCCAGTCCGGGGACCGTCACCCGGATCGGAAGGATCGCGAGCCTCGGATCGATCGGCCCCCCTTCCTCGATCGCGAGATCGAGCCCGGTCATGTTCGTGATCTTCACGTCGACCAACACCGGCTCGAACGGCGCAAAACGGCCGCTTCGCGGGGAGATCTCGATCGCGATCGCGCCATTCACGTCATCGCGAATGGCGGAGGCGACGGCGGCGGGCAGCGTCTCCTTGACTCGATCGGCGAGCAGTGCCGCGGTGGGTGGCTCGGGAATGGTGTCCAGGTCGAGGATGCGTGCCAGTCGACCGCGGCACCACAGTCCGACCAGTTCTCCCGGACGACCGTGATAGACGTCTCGATACCCCGTCGCCGCTTCCTTGATGCGGCCCTCGAGTTCATTGAGGAGCGCAATCCCGGCGGCGGCGTAGACGGAGATCGCCTCGTCCGGCTCGAGCAACGCCCGGGCCGTCTCGTAGTCCTCGTCGGAAATCGCCATCCAGCCTCGAATCACGACCGCCTGGGATTCCGTGAGCGCCCGCCAGCCCTGAGGTTCATCCTCCCCGGTGGCACCCACCGGGTTCGTGGCGGATTCGATCAGCTGTTCGAGAGTCGGCCGAGGTGCTTCCAGGTCATCCGCGGGTGGTTGGGGTTTCCAGCCGAACCAGGCGCGGGCCCAGGCCTCGTCGGCCTGCAGACCCGAGCGAATCATGTCGAATCGAAGATTCGCGTTTCGGGACTCCCGATCCGCGCGGTCTTCGGCGTCGGGGTCGAGCCCCGTGCCGGAAGCCAGCTTCGCCTCCTCGAACCGCTCCTGCCATCGTCTTCGGTTGATCTCGTTGCGTCGAAGGGCGAAGTCGAACGAGTCGAACAATCCCGCGATCAGTTCCGTGCGTGATGCCTCCGGATCGGTCTGCAGCCTGATCACGGTGGCCAGCAGCGTCAGATCCGGCGCGGGGCCGGAGAAGCGAGCATCGTCTTCCTTTTCAGAGTCGCCGTCGTCTTCGCCTGCGCCCGCAGTGAGACTGCGGGTCCAGCGAATCCGTTCGGAGGACTGAAGTGAATTGAGGATCTTCAAGGCTTCGAGGGGTCGTCCGGCGCCCCACAGCGTCAGCGCGAAATCGAGCGTCAGATCGCGGAGGAACGGTTCCTGACTGGAGAGACGGATCGCGGATGGATAGACGGACGCCGCGGCGACGTACGCACCCCGCTGCAGCGCCAACGAGGCCAACGAACGAGCCGTGACGCCATCGGTCGGATTCGCCGTGAACGCCGTCGCGAGAAGCCCCGCCTCGTCGACGGGATCCGCGAGATTTCCTTCGGCCAGCCCCACCAGACGATCGATCGCCTCCGGGAAGGTCGGATCGAGCGACACCGCCTGAGTCAGGGAGCGGATGCTGTCGTCCGCTCGACCGGCCATGGCTTCGTAGGTCGCGAGATCCAGCGCGACCCGAGCCGCTGCGGCGCTGCCGAGCCGCTCGATGTTGCCGGGGGCCAGCAACGACTTGCACCCCGCGATCCGGTCCTTGAGCGTGTCCCGGGATTCGATGAGGTTCATGAGCAGGGTCAGACGCATGGTCGCGTCGTCCGGGTCGAGCCGGACGATCGCTTCGATCGCGTCGCTGTAAGCCGCCTCCGCCTCGGGGAAGTCATCGAGCACGTTGGTCGAGAGATCGTAGAGCCAACGCCATGAGGGGAGGCTGTCGGGATCCGCCCTCGTGGCCGCGATGGCGAGCTCGAAGGCGGTTCGAAGCTGGTCGACCGTCAGATCCTGCTTGAGGGTGAAGGACGAGGAGAGCGAGGCGAACCGAGCCGCGAGCCGCTCGCCCGCCCAGCTCTCGATCGAGGCCTCCTCCATCGCCGGTCCCTGCGCCGATACCCGGGGGGCGGCGATCGGGAGCACCAGGAGCATCACCAGCAGTCGAACGAAGGCCCCGCCGGTCCATCTGGAAGAGGCTGGAATCGAATCACGCATCATGGACCTCGAGCCCTGTATTTCAAATCCGGATCGTGCCGTGCGGCCGGAGACGCACCAGCCGAACAGAGGATCCCGGATGGTCCTCCCCCGAGCGATGCGGGCATCACCGCTCGAAAACGAGCCTTTGGATCGGTCTCCGACGGACGAGTGTACCGCCCGAGCCTCGGAAGCCGTTGACGGTCCATCGGGCGGTGCGGTACCGTTTCGAGTTCCGATCCGAGGCCTCGTGCCCCGAATCGATCTCCTGCCCGGCATTCGGACACCCGAATCCGGCCGACCACCTCCCTCCGCCTCTCTGGCGGAAGACCGGAATTCAGATGAGGCTTGCACTGCGAATCGCGGCATTGGTTCTTCCTACGGTCCTGTCGGCGGGTACGTTCGCCCAGACGACGTTGTCTCAGGACATCGTTGGATCGACCAGACCACTGTCCAGCAATCAGGAATCGCAGGTCCAATCCTTCGCTTCGGACCAGATGGGCGATCTCGCCGAAGGCGATCCGGTCGCGGTCGTCGAAGCTCGAAACACGCTCGTCCAGACCGCACGACGCGCCGGGGTGACCGGCGTCTTCCTCGGAAGCTTCTCCGACGCCATCATGCCCGAGGCGAAGAAGATCCTCGCCGATGCGGGCCCGATGCGGGCGGAGAACACCCTTCGCGTCCTCGCATTCCTCCGGACCCCGGACGCGCTCGGCACCCTCGTCGACTCGACGAACCCCCGGACCGTCACCGACGCCGGCCGCCGGCTGGTGGCCGCCGGACTGCTCGAGATCGCCCTCGACGGAAACGGCCAGACCGGTCTGGACTCCGGCGTCCTCACGTCGGCCGCCCGATCGATCGCGGAGAATCTCGCGAACGAATCGAACTGGATCGTCGCGCTCGAGGATCTTCGTGCCCTCAACAGCATCGCCCTCGACCCCGCCCTGACGAAGGAGAATCGGACCGAGGTCCGCGGCGTCCAGTTCGGCGCCTTCCAGAATCTCGCGGTTCGGATCGAAGACGCTTCCGGACCCGACGAACTCGTCCAGGCCGTGTATCGAGCCATGCTCGGTCTTCGTGGCAAGCTGCTCGACGACACCACCGCCGGCGACGTCGAGAACAAGGAGATCGCACGCATCCTGCGAATCGTCCTCAAGGACATCGCGGACGCTGCGATCAAGCAGTGGGACGGCCTCGCTTCCGACCGACGGGCCTACGTGGCGTACGAAGGCGTGCTCCGAGTGGGGGCCCAGCTCCTCTCACTCCTCGAGGGACGCCCGGATTCGAAGGCTGACGCGCTTCGCGACGGGATCGAACAGGGCAAGTCCGCCCTGGCCGACGCCGTGAAGAACTTCGGCGGCTGATCCACCCGACGGAAACGCCCGCCGACCACCGATTCGACGGCTCGCCGCCCTGGCGACCGCGGTTCGGCATACCGTTTCCCGTGCATGTTGAAGATCTTCGTTCCCATCTTGGTGCTCGCCTCCCTGATCGCGGTGGTCGTCTCGCTGGACGACGAGCGGCCGCGGGCGGACGTGGTGCTCGTCCACTCGACCGATCTCTTCACCCTCGATCCGCAGCGGATGAGCTATCTGCATGATCTGAGGGCATCTCGCGCGATCTACGAGCCCCTCGCCACCATCCTGCCGGATGGATCCGTCGGACCGGCCGCGGCCGAGTCCTGGGACGTGTCCGCGGATGCCAGCCGCTACGTCTTCCACCTGCGGCCCGGACTCCGGTTCAGCAACGGCGACCCGGTCACCGCGGAGGATTTCAAGTACGCCTGGCGACGAGCGATCCTCCCCGATACCGCGGCGACCTATTCAAGCCTCTTCCTCGGCATCGCCGGCGCCCGCGATTTCTTCAACTGGCGATCGGACCTGCTCGCGCTTCGGGCCGCACCGGATCGCCGCGACGAACTCGTCGACGCCGGCTCCTTTTCCGCGGAAGAGGCCGATGCGATTCTCGCCGAGGACGGCGAGGCCTCGTTCCGTCGCACCCTCGAACGCTTCGATGAGATGGTGGGGCTCGACGCCGTTGATCCGCACACGCTGGCAGTCGAGCTCGCGGGTCCGCTGCCCTACTTCCTCGACCTCGTCGCCTTCGGAACCTTCAGTCCCGTCCACCGTCCCACCCTCGAGGCCGCGACGACCATCGATGCCGCGACCGGCCGGATCGAGGAGGATCGATCCTGGACGAAACCCGGCCGACTGATCGGAAACGGTCCCTTCGAACTCGCCCGATGGCGTTTTCAACGGGACTGTCGCTTCGAAAAGAATCCCTTCTACTGGAACGCCGAGTCGATTCCGGCGGAGAGCATCGAAGCGGTGGTGATCCAGGATCCGAACACCGCGATTCTCGCGTTCGAAGCCGGCGAGGTCGACTGGATCCCCGACGTCCGGGCCGAGTACCGGGCGGACATGATCGCTGAACGACTCGCCTACGAGAATCGGTTCGAGACGATCCTCGCCGAGACCGAGGATGCCGATCTCGACCGGACCCTCGGGACGCTTCCCCCGCCGGACGCCGGCGAACGTCGAAACATCCACACCGTGGATGCGTTCGGCACCGACTTCTTCCACGTGAACTGTCGGGAGCGACTCGCCAACGGAACGCCGAATCCCCTCTTCGACCCCCGGGTGCGGCGAGCCCTCGCACGCTGCATCGACAAGACCGCGCTCGTCCAGCGAGTGACACGGCTGAACGAGACGACGAGCGGTGCCTTCGTTCCGGAGGGAAGCATCCCCGGCTACCAACCGCCGGAAGGTCTCCCCTTCGACCCCGACCAGGGCCGAGCGGAGCTCGAGGCGGCGGGGTGGCGGCGGGACGACGCCGGCGTTCGCCGCAATGCGAACGGCGATCCGTTCCCCACCCTCGACATCCTGTTCTCGACCGGCAGTCCTCGCTACAAGGATCTCTCGCTGGCGCTCCGTGACATGTGGCGACGCGAACTCCAGATCCCCGCCGAGATCTCCGGACGCCCGGGCAACGAATACCGCGCACAGCTTGAAATGGGGAACTTCATGGTGGCCCGCGGGGGCTGGTACGGCGACTACGGCGATCCCACGACGTTCCTCGATCTCAACCACTCCGAGGACGGCAACAACCATCGAGGCTACGCCAGTCCGCGTTACGACGAACTCCTCGCCACCGCCGCGGCGACGGTCGATCCCGATGCACGGTTCCGTATCCTCGAGGAAGCCGAGCGGATTCTCGTCGAAGAGGACCTGCCCATCCTCCCGCTCTGCACCTACGTCACGGTGTACATGTACGAGCCGGACCGCCTCCTCGGGCTGACCCGACATCCCCGGCTGGATCAGCATCCGGGCCGATGGTCGGTTCGCCGAGGAGTCGGATCACGGTGACATCGGGGTCGAGACCGAATCTCGCGGCATGAGCGACGTCAACGATCCCAATCAGGCATCGCGGGCGGGGCTCTGGGCCCGAATCGTGTTCCTTCAGGTTCCGATGGCGTTCAGTGCCGCGAGCCTGATCGCCGCGATGGCGATCACCCTGGGCAGGCCGCTCGAACCCGCCTGGTACCTCGCGGCGTTTCTGGGGACCTGGTGCGTCTATCTCCGGGACTCGGCGGCGTCCTGCGACGCGGAGGATCGCATCAGCCAGCCCGGCCGAGCCGCACTCTTCCGAGCCAGTCCGTTCCTTCGGACGACCCTTCCGGCAGTCATCGCCGTCGCCGGCCTCGCCACGCTCGCGTGGATCCGGCCGACGGTCCCGACCACGGTCCTCCTCATCGGGGTCGGTCTCCTCGGCCTCCTCCATGCCTTCTCGGTCGGTAACCGGGCCGCGTCTCGGTCGGAGGTCCCATCGCGTCTGCAGTCCCGACTCGCGATCCTGAAGTCGCCGATGGTCTCCGTCGCCTGGGCCGCCGCGGCCGTGTCGCTCCCGGTGCTCGAAGGGAACGGGCCCGGGATCTCGACCACCACCTGGACCCAGGCAACCATGCTCGGCCTGCCGTTGATCGCGGTCCTCCTCGGCGATTCGCTGCTGCTCGATCTCCGCGACCGGGATGCCGACGCGCAATTTCACCTGCGGACGATCGCGGTCCGACTGCGACCGCGGACCGTGCACGTCATCGTGGGAGCCCTCCTCCTGATCGCCGCGGTGGGCTTCGGCTTCGATTCGATCGCGGGCGACACCGCCGTCTCCTCGCTCGCAGTCGGCATTCCCGTGGTGCTGGGCCTCGCGACGGCCTGGATCGCCTGGCCGAGCCTCCGAAATCAGGAAGCCTCCCTGGCGATGGCGGTGATGTCATGGCGATTNCTCGCGGGCATCGTCTGCTTCACCCTCGCCTGAGCCACGGCGCCGCGACGCGTGGGCGGTGGGCCGGTCGATAGACTGCGCCGATGACCGGTCTCGTCGTCCGGCGTCTCGTGCAGATGCCATTCATCATCCTGATCGTCTACACCGTGACCTTCGCGCTCGCGTGGCTGGTCCCGGGCAACCCGCTCGAATCGCCGGACGGAAGGCGCCCCGATCAGGCGGTGGTGGACGCGATGCTCGCGCAATACAAGCTCGACGATCCGGTCGCGTTCTACTTCGACTACCTCGGAAAGGCCACCGGGGTCTCCTACCTGCTCGGTGATGCGCCCCGCCCCTTCGATCTCGGGCCGAGCCTCAGCCAGTCGGACTGGACCGTGAACGAGATTCTCGCCGCGGGCCTGCCGGTCTCCGTCTCCCTCGGCCTCGCGGCGATTCTCATCGCGCTCGTGCTCGGACTCTTCGCGGGCGTGATCGGTGGCCTTCGCCCGAACACCGCCCTCGATGCGGGAACGCAGGCGCTGGCGGTGATCGGGATCTCGCTCCCGTCCTTCGTGATCGGCGTGATGCTGCTCATCCTCTTCGCGGTGAAACTCGGATGGTTTCCGATCGGCGGCTGGGGCGATCTGCAGCACGTCATCCTGCCCGCCTTCGCCCTCTCGCTTCCCTTCGCCGCGTACATCGCCCGACTGACCCGGTTCGGCATGATCGACGAGATGCGGAAGGACTACATTCGCACCGCCCGCGCCAAGGGCCTTCCCGAACGGCGGGTCGCGATGGGACACGCCCTCCGCAACGCCTTCCTTCCGGTATTGAGCTACCTCGGCCCCGCGACGGCGATCGCGATGACCGGATCGTTCGTCATCGAGAAGGTCTTCGCGGTCCCCGGAATCGGTCGCAACTTCGTGGACGCGGTCATGGCGAAGGACATCACGCTCATCATGGGCGTGGTCCTCGTGTATTCGATCCTTCTGGTGCTCTTCAACCTGATCGTCGACGTGCTGTACAGCTGGATCGATCCGCGGATCTCCCTCTGATCACGTTCAGGGATCGCGTCGACGCGGATCAGGCGTCGCCCATCGCCGCCTTGACGTCGGCGAGCAGTCGTCGCTCCATGGCTTCGTCCCGGCCGACCGGTGTCCAAAGCCCCTGGCTCCGGGTCGTTCCGTCCTCGGGTGAGATCGTCTCCATCGGATTCGTCGCGTAGGTCCGGCCGACGCGACTCCAGGTTCCCCGTCGAAGCCCGGTCCGATGCTCCCGTTCGACGTACACCCAGACGCGAAGCTCCACCTGCCCGTCGAAGGTCTCGAGATCGGTGAGTCGGAGTTCGCCTTCCGTCGAGCCGGGGAGCGGCGGCCCGATCAACGTCTCCCCGCCCTTCGGCTCGGGCGGAACGAAGTCGACGGGAAGGAACTCGAATCGAACCCGTCGACGTTGCTTGTGGAGGGTATTCGCGCCCCACTGCTCGACATCGGAATTGTCGATCCGCCATGGTTCGAGCACGCTTCCCGCGAGCCTCGGTCGCGCTTCGATGACCCCGCCGGTCCGATCCGTGAGGACCGGTGGCATGCCCTGCCTGCGGACGGCCTCGCCGGCCGCCTCGAAGGCCTGGTCGTAGCGATCGGACTGGAATTCGAGCCGATCCGGTCCGGACGAGGCGCAGCCGGAGGCGATACCGGCCGCGATGAGCCCGATCGCGAGTCGGCGTATTCGAAGAATCATGGTGACGGCGGGCACGGAACTCATGGTCGAAAGCCTATCTCAGGAGACCACGGGGGGTTTCGTCGCGATCCGCGACCGAACTGGGGGACAATAAATCAATAAACTATGAATCACGCCCCACCGATGAACTATTCTCCGCGGTCGGCGTCTCAAAGTTGGGATATTTCGGCGAGTGAGACCGTTATCGGCCCCTTGAATTTTTCGGCGCGCTTGACCTGCGTTCCGGAGATTCTACGCTTCTTCAACTACATCTCGCTTCTGGCCGAGTCTGACCGGCTTCGATCCAGACCATCGACAAGTACAGACTGGCGACCAAACACATGATCCGCAGACTCCCCGATCAACCGTTGAAACTTCGAACGCGCGCGATCGCCGCGGTCGCGGCTTCACTGGTCGCAGCCGCGGTCATCGCGCCGCTCGCCATGGGTGAGAAGGGCGGAGGTGGTGACCAGCAAAACCAGCTTCCGACCTCCCTCGAGGACTTTCGCGGACCGGGCACCGAGCCGAATTCGGATCCACTCGAATTCCGACGGATCTACTCGTCGGTGAACTGCATGTTCTGCCACGCCGACTACGGCCTCGAGGTTCCGCCCTACGACACCTGGGTCGTCAGCCTCATGGCCCAGTCCGCCCGTGATCCGGTTTTTCACGCCGGGCTCACCATCGCGAACCAGGATGCCGACAAGGCCGGCGCCTTCTGCATCAAGTGCCACATCCCCGCCGCCCACTACAGCGGCGACGGCGAGAGCGGCCAACTCCCCGAATTCGACGAGGAGTTGATGGACGGCATCAACTGCAACTTCTGCCACCGAGCGGTCAGCCCCACCGGAGGCGCGATGGGATACCCCGGGGAGGTCCAGGAGCCCGACATTCCGATCCTCGCCGAGATCGTGGCGGACGGCCTGATGCCCGTACGACCCGGCAACGGTGCCATGATCATCGATCCGCTCGACTCCCGACGCGGCCCCTACGACGACGTGCCCGCGAACTATCACGGCTACGACGAATTCGGATCGCCGATCCCGATCATCACCTCGCCCTTCCACCGCGACAGCACGTTCTGCGGCGGATGCCACGACGTCAGCAATCCGGTCTTCACCCTCGATCCGAAGACGAACAAGGGTGTCCTGAACCCGATGGGCGAGTCGCATCCCACCGACGACCTCCACGACATGGTCGCCGAGCAGCGAACCTATTCGGAGTGGCTGAACAGCGACTTCGCGGACGGGGGCGTGGTGTTCGAGGACGGCCGCTTCGGCGGAGCGCTCCCGGACGACGCCGCGATCGCCAGCTGCCAGGACTGTCACATGCCCCCGCAGGTCGGCGGCGCGTGCGGCTTCTACACCGGTCCTCCGTTCTTCGAACGACCCGACGTCGGCGCTCACTCCTTCGCAGGTGGCAACACCTGGGTCCTCGACGCGATCGCCGAATCGATGGGGGTGGACGCGGACTTCTACGGGGTCACCGAGGATCGTCGTGAAGCCGCCAACGCACGGACCGAGCAGATGCTCCGGGACGCCAGCGACATGGAGCTCACCTTCGAAGGCGATGAACTCACGGTCCGGATCATCAACCAGGGCGGTCACTCCCTCCCCACCGGATACCCGGAAGGGCGGCGGATGTGGATCAACGTCAAGTACGTCGATGCCACCGGGAAGATCATCGACGAACGGGGTGAATACGACTTCGAGACCGCGGAACTCGAGATCTCCGACACCAAGGTCTATGAGAAGAAGATGGGGATCTCCGACGACGTGGCGAAGATCGCCAACATCCCCGCGGGCGAGTCCTTCCACCTGGTGCTGAACAACGAGATCCTCTTCGACAACCGCATTCCGCCCCGGGGCTTCACGAACGCGAAGTTCGCGGCGTTCGGCGGCGGCCCCAAGGGCGTCGAGTACGCGGACGGCCAGTACTGGGACGACACGACCTTCGACATCCCCGAAGGCGCGGTCGAAGCCGTCGCGACCCTGTATTTCCAGACCTCGTCCCGCGAGTACATGGAATTCCTTCGCGACTACAACGTCACCGACGACAAGGGCCAGATCGCCTACGACCTCTGGGTCTCCCAGGGCAAGAGCGCTCCCCTCGCCATGGACGTGATGACCATCGAACTCGAAGCGGGAGTCCCCGGCGACCTCGATGGCGACGGAATCGTCTCGGGAGCCGACGTCGGCATCATGCTCGTCCAGTGGGGTCCCTGCACCGGCGACTGCAGCGCCGACTTCAACGACGACGGCATCGTCGACGGTGGCGACTTCGGCATCCTGCTCACCTACTGGTTCGGCTGACCCGGGCCGGAATCACCGGCGCAGGCACGCTTCGATGATCGATCATCGCGTGCCGGCGAGGCGACGGACCGTCATCATGAACGAACGCTTCATGCTCGCGTGCATCGCGTAGACGATCAGTCCGTAGAGCACGGCGGCGATGGCCGCCCCGATCAGCATGGAGACGCCGCTCTCGTCACCTTCCCGGATCGTCTCGGAGATCGTGCTCTCGGGGATGAAGGCGGCGGCGACGAGGTTGAAGGGGCTGATCGACGAGATCGCCGATCCGAGGAACGGGATGCCGTTGCCGCTCGCGATGCCGCAGAGACCGATCACGCCGGTCACCGTGAAGACCACCAGCACCGCGGCGATGATCGAGCCGATGGTCCCCTTGCTCCGGATCGACCACTGGAGGCCGACCATGACCGTGAACGCGACGAAGGCCGGCATGAGCAGCACCATGCCGATCACCGACGAGACCTGCAGCAACGGAACCGCCCGGGTGACCGTGCCCACCGCGACCGACGCCGACGTCGCGGTCGGCCGTACGAGCGCATAGACGAGGATGATCCCCATGGACACCACCGGCAACACCAGCATGGGGAGCAGGTACTGCACGAGCCCCCGAAGCTTTCCGGCGAGATAGGGCCCCGGCTGCATCGGCGTCGTCAGGATGAGATCGAGCGTCCCGTCCTCGCGTTCGCGACTCACCGCGGTCGCACTCATGTTCACCGCCGCGAGCACCACGATGGTGATCTCCGCGGCGACGATGGCGAGCGACGTCACGCGGAGGTCCATGATGCTGATCGAGCCGACGTGAAAGAGCCAGAGCATCAGGAGCGTCGCGATGCCGCCGGCGACGATGAAGCCCCAGCGGCCGAGCACCCCCGCCACCGAAAGCGACCGCGAGCTCGTCTCTCGCCAGGCGATCGGATTCTGGCTGGGCGTTCGCGGCTCGCGGCCTTCACCACCGGCGCCGCCGAGACGCAGAAGCCGGCGGTACCAGGGCACCTGCCCGACCTTGGCCCCGATCACTCGAAGCCGGGCCGTCGAATAGACGACGAGAACCAGGCTGGTCAGGACCGAAAGCCACGCGAAAGACGCCACCGGTCGCCCCAGCCACCATCGCTGCAGCCATCCCGTGTCCGGATCAACCGACCGAGGAACGTAGCTGTTGCTGAGCAGGAGACTCTCGAGCGCGAGAAACGGATTGAGCGGCGTCATGATCGTGGTGGACGTCGCGAGGCTCCCCACGGAAACCGGGGCGCGGAGCCGGTTGTCGATCAGCCAGGTCAGGAAGAGATAGATCACCACCGAGACGTAGAACGCGAAGACCGCCCGTCGACCGGCGGATCTGGTGACGCTGAGCGTGACCGCGACCGCCGCCACCACCAGCGCGCTGCAACCCGCGACCACGTAGCTCTGCACGATGGATTCGCCGGGCACCCCGCCGAAGGTCTGGATGAACAGAAAGAGCGGAAGCGAGGAGACCAGCAGGGCGAGGATGAAGAACAGGCGCCCGAAAAGATTCCCCAGCACGATCTGGAGCGCGTTCAGCGGTGTGGTGAGGAGGATGTCCCAGGTCCGAGGGTTGGCTTCCTGAGCGATCGCCCCGGCCATGAACACCGGCGTCAGGAGGCAGATCAGAAACACCTGACCGAACGCGACGATCGTGAACGCGGACGCCCCCCGTTGTGCCAGCTCCCGAAGACTCGAAGTCGGCCCGATCAAGGCGAGCAACAGCACCGCGATCAAGGCGGCCAGATAGCCGCTCCGGAGGTAGAGATGCCGCATCCGGGTCGATCCACCCTGGATGAGCCGGATGCAGATGGGATTCGTTGGAAGCAGGTCGAGGGCCCACTGAATGGCGGCTGGCATGTTGGGACGTCCTGATTCGTTGGCTTGAATCCCTGATTCTGGCCCTTCAGGGAGGATTCATCGAGGATGACGGTTCCGCCCGGGAGTCCGGCGGAACACCGAACGAGGCACCCGAAGGTCTTGACAGACTCGGGGTCGCGGCAATACTACAGAAGCAACTACCGGTACGGCACGCGCGGCGCGCCGCCGGTTCATACGGCAATCCCGACCCTGCGTTGGGTGACGACCGATCTCTCATTCGGCGATCCAGATCCATACGTTCCACCAAGCAGGTGGAAACTCGATCGAGACGTCGAATGACAGGTCCAAGGCCTTCCACGCCTCGCGTGGCCGAGCCCGCCTCCGGCAACGGATGGTGGTGACCTGGATAGATTGAATGCTGACTCTCGTTCCACTGGTGGCTTGTTCTTCCCGTCCTTCCCGGAGTCGATTCCGCATCGAGCAGTTCTGAAACACGCTCAATGAACCATTCCAAATCCCGCTGGAGATGCCAGAAAAGCACTTCCGCGTCTTGGAATACCGGATTCGATCCCACCGAGACGTTTCGCGCACGCGAATTGGCTCGGACGCCGCTGGTCTCTGAATAAAAGAGTCGAAAGCACGTCACCTCGCGCCTCTGGACACCAGTCCATGAAGGTCGTTTCCTCCTTGGAGGGTGGCATGAATTCGTTTCCGCTCGTGCTCGCACTGGAACCTCAGGACTTCATCGGTTTGGGCATCGCGGCGGTCGCTGGGGCCATCCTTGCCTGGCTCCTGATCACCGCCACCACGGGAAAATCGATCGGGACCGCCAAGGCCGAAGCGGCGACGATCGTCGAGGCGGCCCGCAGCGAGGCTCAGGCGGCTGCCAGATCGATCGAAGCGGAGGTCGAGGTGAAGGCCTCCGAACGCCGCAAGGCCGTGGAGAAGGAGTCTGCGGACCTCCTCAGCGAAGCCAAGGACGCCCAGGCGCGTGCGAACAAACGCGAGGAGACCCTCGACTCCAAATTGACGCAATTGACCCGCCGCGAAGAGAAGTTCGAGCGGAAAGAGACACGGCTGGAGGAGATTGCCGAGGAGCGGGAAGCCCTGCTCAAGACCACCGCCCAAACCGCGGAGCAGCTCAAGGATCGACTGGCGAGTGTTGCGGAGATGACCCGGGACCAGGCCCAAGAGCAACTTTTCGCCGAAATTCGCGTCGAATCATCGCATGAAGCCGCCAAGATCGAGCAAGAAGTCATCGAGGAGGCTGAGGAGCGAGCCCGCGAAAAGAGCCGCGAAATCACCTTGCTGGCGATCCAGCGATATGCCGCCGAAAACGTCAGCGACTCGACCGTGCGTGCTGTGAAAATCCCTTCGGATGATCTCAAGGGCCGAATCATCGGCCGGGAGGGTCGCAACATCCGAGCCATCGAGAAGGCGACTGGCGCGGATGTCATGGTCGACGACACGCCCGGCGTGATCAGCGTCTCCTGCTTCGATCGGGTTCGCCAGGCGATCGCGGCCGAGAGTCTCCAGAAGCTCGTGGCGGATGGCCGGGTCCATCCCTCGAAGATCGAGGAGATCGTGGCCCAGACCAAGCGAGACATCGAGGACCGGATCAAGCAGGTCGGCAAGGATGCCCTCGTCGAGACCGACGTACGGGGCGTCCATCCCAAGATCGCCGAAGCGATGGGCAAGATGCAGTTCCGGACCAGCTACGGCCAGAACGTCCTTCGCCATTCCATCGAAGTCGCCTTCCTCAGCCAGATGATCGCCGACCAGCTCGGGCTCGACGGGACCATCGCCCGCCGGTGCGGCTTCCTCCACGACATCGGCAAGGCGATGGACCACGAGATGGAAGGTGGCCATCCCGCGATCGGCATGGAGTTCGCTCGGAAATTCGGTGAGAAGTCCGAAGCGGTGTTGAACGCCATCGGCGGCCACCATGGCGACATTCCCGCGACCACCCCGTACACCGCGATCGTCATGGCCGCCGACGCGGTCAGTGGTGCCCGGCCCGGCGCCCGACGTGAGTCGATGGAGATGTACATCAAGCGACTCGAGCAGCTCGAGGGAATCGCCACTGATCAGCCCTTCGTCGACGAGGCCCATGCGATCCAGGCGGGCCGCGAAGTCCGGGTCATCCTCGATGCACGGAAGGCCGACGACGCCACGGCCCACAAGATCGCCCGGGACGTCGCGAAGCGGGTGGAGGACGAGATGACGTTCCCCGGCGAGATCAAGGTGACGGTGCTTCGCGAGGTCCGAGCCGAGGCGATCGCACGCTAGCCTGCCCACATGGCAGCAGACGTCGAGCCTTCGAGTTTCGGTGATCAGACGGCCCCGCCCGTCACCGACGCCGAAACATCGACCCTTGACGCCGTCGCCGATCGCTGGCCGATCGACGCACGATCCGCGAGCGTCGCGCTCCGACGCCACGTCGCGATGACCCTGCCGGGGCTCGTGCTGCTCGCGATCGCTTCGCCGGTCTGCCTCGCCGTCGGCATGATCACGCTGGAACAGCCATGGGCCGCGTGGGATGTGAACGAGGTCGCTCCCACCGTCGCGTACCTTCTGATTCTGGCGGCCGTCGTGATTCCATTCGAAGTCGCTCGCCAGATCCATCGACGCCGACGGGTGATTCGAATCGGTCGGCGAATGCTCGAGAAGGGCATGTCGATCTGTCCGCGTTGTGGTTCGGATCCGTTCGACCCCGGAACATGCTGTCGCAACGCGCCCGTGGGCTGGTCGCCGCTCGACCTCCACGGATTCTGGCACGAGGGGACCGTGCAACGAGTGAAACTCGACGTTCGACTGATCCGCCGCGCCGGAAACCTGGGGCTCCCTTCCGGCTCGCGTCACGATCGTCTCCGCGACGTGGACTTCGCGACGGCCTGGAGACGCCCGCGCGGCCCACACGGCACCTCGCTCGCGCGTCCTCGGGCGAACCTGGCCGCGAAGGCCGGTCGGTCGATCGGCCGATGGTGGACGATCCTCTCACCGCTGGGGTTCGTACTGCTCGCGATCATCACCCTGCCTTCCGTCCTCACGATTGGAGGCGGTCTTTCGACGATGAGCTGGATCTTCATCGGGACCATCCTGATCGGTGGGTTGGGGGGCCTGATCATCTTCCTGCGGCGGGTGCGCGATCGATCCGAATCGGGGCTCCGGACGGTGCCTCGGTGCAATGCGTGCCGATATCGGCTTCATCCGCCGTTTCCAGACCAATGCCCCGAGTGCGGTGCGGAAATCCGCACCGCGCACGACCTCACCTTCGTTCCCTACCAGGCAGGCTGATCACGCCGTTCCATCGAAGCCTAGGATTTCCTCATGGGATGGCTGCGATGAACGACGCCGAGAAGACCCCGGATCCCGACGACTCCGGCCCGCAAGCGGTGTCCGAGGCCTTCGGTACGCACGCGATTCCGCTCGACCGCGAACGCATCACGACGAGGCTCCGACGCGATCGCCGACGCGCGGTCTGGCCGCTCATCGGGCTCGGCTGCTTTCTCCTGATACAGATCGGCCTCCTCGCCCCGAACATCCTGACGATCGGTCGACGGTTCACGATGGACGAGGCGCTCAAGTCGGACCTCCGGACCGCCACCCTCGTCACCTCGCTGGTCTGGATCGGCATCATCACCGTCATGATCGTCGCGGCGGTCCGGCGTCGACGCCGACTCGCACGCGTCATCGAGGCCGTCGAAGACGAGACCAGATCCCCGGACGCGATCTGCCCGAACTGCGGCGGATCGCCGTTCCAGCGGGACGTCTGCTGTTTCCTGTTTCCACCGGCGTGGAGCGCGACCGATCTCAATCAATTCTGGCACGATCGCGTGACGCTTGGAGACCAGGCCGCGGCATTCCTGAGAGGGACCCCGCCGACGATGTTGCGACCGTCGGTTCCGGCGCAGATCGTCGCGTTGATCCTCGGCCGACGAGCCGCACGACCGCTCGAGCGAAGGATCACCTACGTCATCCTCGCGACCGCGTGCATCCTGGTTCTCTTCCTGGCGAGCGACCGGCCCTTCGAGTTCATGATGATCGCTTCGGTCCTCCTGTTTCTTCTGGCGGGCGAAACGATCTCCCACCTCCGAAAGGCACGAACCGCTCGCGCCGATCTGTTTCCACGATGCCTCAAGTGCGATCAACGGGTCGATCCGAGCATGGGTCGATGCCCGGAATGCGGAACCACCGCCCACACCGGCACCATCCACTACACCGGCGCAAGGAGAGACCAGCGGCGCACCACTCGACTCGCGATCGTGTTCGTGCTCATGGCGGCCGGACTCGGCCTTCTCTTCTTCGCCGGCGACGTCGTCCGCTTCATCACCGGACGACTTTCGAACGGCGCCCTGGTGACCCTCGCACCGTACGACGAAGACGTCTTTCACCCGATCTGGACGGAAGTGATCGCCCGGCCGCTCGACGATCCCCAGTCGGATCGGCTCTTCGACCTGCTGGTCTCGCAGTTGGAGTCCGACGACAAGATCTACAGCTGGCACCCCGGACTGCTCGCGGTGGCCGGTGGTACTTGGCCGAACGGACTGGACACCGGACAGATCGACCGGATCCACGCCGCATCGTGGCGGGCCGAGGTGGACGCCCCGACGACCGTCACCCCCGGCGAGTCGTTCGACGTGACCCTCGTCGGCGAGCGGCGGGGCGAGATCCTGCCTTTCGGCCAGTACCTGCACGTCCTCTTCGACGGCATCTCGATCGACGGTGGTCCGTTCGTCGATCCCGATGACTCGATGATCTGGACCCTCGTCGCGGAAGAAAACGGCGACCTCGACACGACGGTCTCGAGGAAACCTCGCTTCCAACGCCGCGTCGCGATCGCCGAGCCGGGCCCCCATCGGATTCGACTCGCCTACCGGCTGGTGACCGGGCCGGGCAGCCTCGTCGATGCGGACGTGGATCGAGACGAGTTCGGTGAGTTCCTCCCACCGGCGACGGCGGCGTGGTCGAGACGTTTCGAGATCGAACACCGGATCGACGTGAAGGACTGAGTCTCAGTCAGCCCGGTCCATCCACGCCCGCCACCACTCGATGAAGGTCGGGACCCCGACCTCCACGGGCATGCGCGGCGCCCACCCGAACTCGCGTCGCATCGGTTCGACGTCGGCGGCACTCGCCTCGACGTCACCCGGCTGCTTCGGCAGGAGAATCGTCTCCGCCTTCCGGTCCATGGCCTGCTCGATGAGTCCGACGAATCGAAGCAGGTCGACGTTGGTGTCGTTGCCGAGGTTGTAGACCCGGAACGGCGCATCGCTGCGATCGGGCGTCGGATCGCCCGGGTCGAAATCGGGGTCGGGCGATGCGGGACGATCAAGGACGCGGAGCACGCCGTCGACCACGTCGTCCACCCAGGTGAAGTCGCGGCGATGCCGGCCGTGGTTGTAGAGCTCGATCGGACGACCTTCACGGATCGATTCCGCGAACTTCCAGAGGGCCATGTCGGGACGGCCCCAGGTGCCGTACACGCTGAAGAACCGGAGCCCGGTCGTGGGGATCCCGTAGAGCCGCGCGTAGCCGTGGGCCATCAGTTCGGCGCTGCGCTTGGTGGCGGCGTAGAGCGACAGCGGATGATCGACCGGGTGCCCGGTGGCGAACGGCATCATCTCGTTGAGGCCGTACACCGAACTGCTGCTGGCGAAGACCAGATGCGAGCTCTCGATCACCCGGGCGAGCTCGAGCACCACGAGGGTCGCCGCGAGATTCGACTCGAGATAGTCGAAGGGTTCATCGATCGAGTGACGGACGCCGGCCTGGGCCGCGAGATGCACGATCCGGTCGATGCCAGCATTGCCGAGCGTTTCGAGAACGGATCGATCCGAGAGATCCAGTTGACGGAACTCGAAACCCGGCATGGCCTCGAGCCTCGCCCGGCGAGCCGCCTTCAAGGCGGGGTCGTAGTAGGCGTTCATCGAGTCGACGCCGAGGACCTGGTCGCCGCGTTCCAACATCGCCATCGCGGCATGATGCCCGATGAAACCCGCGACGCCGGTGACGAGGATCTTCACGCGTTCCTTCCCGTCGATGACATCGAACCGTCCGAGGCACCGTCCCGCGGACGGTTCACGCTCCCATGGTACGGACATCGTAGGAAACCGAACCCTGCCGTCATTTTCCGCTTTCGCGAGATTTCGCGGAGACCGGGCGAAACGACCGGCCAAGCAAAGTCGTATCGTGCCATCGCCGCCCGATCGAACCGAATCCAAACGCCTCTCTCGGAGCCTCGTCATGTCTCGCCCAAGAATCACCCCCTTCCTACTCGCCTCCAGCCTGCTGCTCGGGACCACCGCGTTCGGAGGCCTCGTCACCGATTCGAACGCCGAGGAACCCGCCACCAGCGTCACGATCTACAGCTCCGCGGATCCCGCCGGCTTCGATCCCCAGCGATTCATCGGCCAGCAGCGGAACGGCGGGGACTTCAACTTCGCTTCGCAGGTCCCCGGCTTCGGCGTGGTCCGTCAGACGCGATCCTTCGAACTCCGGAAGGGCCTGAACGAGGTCTCCTTCACCGACGTCGCGGCGTTCCTCGATCCCACCAGCGTCGGCTTCCGCGATCTGACCGATCCGAGGACGGCGGTCCTCGAGCAGGCATTCAAGTTCGATCTGGTGAGCCCGTCGAAACTGCTCGAGAAGTATCTCGACGAGCAGATCGAGATCACGGTGACCGAAGGCGACGCCACCCGGACGATCGCGGGGGAACTGCTCTCCTCCAGCCAGGGCCGGCTGGTCATCAAGACCGACACCGGGCTCGAGATGGTCGATGCGTCCGACGCCCGCATCTCGCTCGGCTCGCTGCCCGACGGTTTCCTCACCAAGCCCACCCTGGTGTGGATGCTCGACGCCGCCCGAGGCGGGAACCATGAGATCCGCTCGACCTACCAGACCGCCGGCCTGACCTGGCGAGCCGACTACAACCTGATCTTGAACGACGACGACACCGCGGCGGACGTGACCGCCTGGGTGAGTCTCCTGAACGTCTCGGGCATCGAGTATCCGAATGCGAAACTCAAGCTCGTCGCGGGCGACGTTCAGAAGATCCAGCCCACGCGGCGGATGCGTGGATACTCGATTGAATCGGTGCCCGAGGGCGCGGCCGGCAAGGTCGCCGGCTTCACGGAGAGTTCGCTGTTCGAGTACCACCTCTACACGCTGCCGCGAACCACCACCATCGCTCGCAACAGCACCCAGCAGCTGACCCTCTTTCCCGCCGTCTCCGACGTCGAGATCGCCAAGGAACTCCTCTACGATCCGACCTCCGCGATGGGATGGAACCGCGAGCCCTACATGAATCCGGGATTCGTTCCCGGTGGATCCGACAAGATCAGCGTGTACGTCAGCTTCAAGAACGACACCGAAAACGGTCTCGGCATTCCGCTTCCCAAGGGAAGGATCCGCGCGTACAAGCAGGACGCCGCAGACGGATCGCTGGAATTCGTGGGCGAGGATCTCATCGATCACACCCCTCGGAACGAAGAGATCCGGATCAAGCTGGGCAACGCCTTCGACGTGGTCGGCGAGCGTCGCATCGTCGACTTCAAGATCGACAAGGCCCGCAAGACGATGTCCGAGACGATCGAACTCGAGGTCCGCAACCAGAAGGACGCGGTCCAGACCGTGGTGATCCGCGAACATCTCTACCGGTGGCGGAACTGGGAGATGACCGAACGAAACCTTCCGTTCGAACGGCTCGACGCCAACGCGATCCAATGGAAGGTCGACGTCGCCCCCGAAGGCGAGAAGACCATTCGCTACACGGTCCGCTACACCTGGTGACCGACATCGGATGATCGACATCCGATGATCGAAGTGGAACGCCCTCGCCGGGGATCGGGCGAGGGCGTTCCCGTTCAGTCGCCGGCGGCCCGCATGGCGCGGAACATGGCCAACAGCGAGGCGGGGTCGAGTTGTTCCGGCCGGAGGGCCGCATCGAACCCCTCGGGAACGTTCGCACGGCCGAGGATCGTCCCGATCTGCTTTCGACGGGTTCGGAAGAGATCCCCGACGAAGTCGCCGAACGCCTCGGGATCCTCGACCCCATGCGTCGGGTTCGGGGTGATCGCGACCACCGCGCTGGTGACCTTCGGCTGCGGCCAGAAGCAGCCGGGGGGCACCACCGTCACCCGCCGAATCGATCCGAGTGCGGCGGTGAGCACCGAGATCGGACCGTACTCGCGCCCGCCGGAGGGGGCGGCGAGCCGATCCGCGACCTCCTTCTGGATCAAGGCGACCTGACCGAGACAGTTGGGCCGCCTCGTGAGCAGGTCCATCATCAGCGGGGTCGCCGCCTGATACGGGAGGTTCGCGACGAGTCGAAAAGGTCGTCCGTCGAGGATCTCCAGCAGTTCCGGCGCCAGATGTCGCCGCCGGTCCAGACAGTCCCCCACCACGAGCTTCACCCGGTCGCCGAGACGTCCCTCGACGATCGCCGCCATCTCGGGATCGAGTTCCGCGGCGACCACGTCCGCATCCGCTTCGACCAGCGCCTCGGTCAGCGTGCCGGTACCGGGCCCGACCTCGAGCACGAGGTCACCGGGTTCGACGCCGGCCGCGGCGACGATCTTCCGGAGTTGATTGTGATCGTGCAGGAAGTTCTGACCGAGGCGATATCGCGGCTGGAGACCGCGGCGCTCGAGCAGGTACTTGATCTCTTTGAGGGTCTGCATGAGGCGCCGTGCGAGCGGGTCGGTGTGGTGTCAGGCCTGACGATCGAATCGCATCTCGATCCGATTCCCGGGCGGGATCACCACGACCTCGGTCATGTAGGCCCGCATCAACATCAGCCCTCGTCCGGAGGGGATCTCGAGGTTTGCATCCTCGGTCGGGTCCGGGACCGCGGTCGGATCGAAGCCCGTGCCCTGGTCCTCCACCGTCAACGTCATCCCGGAAGCGTCGATTCCGAAGGTGACGGTCACCGATTTCGTCGGATCACCCTCGTTCCCGTGACGAAAGCCGTTCGCGACCGCCTCCTCCATGGCGAGGCGTATCGCGAAGATCTCCCCCTCGTCGAAACCGGCCTCCTTCAATCCCGCGAAGATCGTCGCTTCGAATCCCTTCAAGGTCGCGGTATCGCCGTGCCGGAGGACGATCTCGCCGGATCGACCTCCTTCGGCCCCGTCGTCCGACGGATTGATTCCTGATTGCGACATCGTTTACCCGAGCTGGAGGAACGGGACGCTCGCCTCCGCGTTGAAGACGCGGCGAGGCGGCTGGAAGATCAGGAGAACGTGGCGAGCGCCTCTGCACTCGTGCCATGAATCTCGAAGAGACGGTCCAACCGCGTGATCTTGAAGATTTCGAGGATCTTCGGATCGATGTCGGCGAGACGAAGTTCGCCCGCTTTCGAACCGACTCGATTGTTCACCGTGATCAACGCGCCCAACGCCGCAGAGGAAAGGTGTGCCACATCCGCGAAGGAGATGAGGATCTTCGGAGCATCCATGGCATCGATGAGTTCCCCGAGCGCGTCACCGATCTGCTGGATGTTCGCTTCATCGAGGATGTTCTGCTCGATGAAACCGACCCGGGTGATCCCGTTCATTTCATTGACCTGAAGACCGGCGGATTCTGGATTCATGGAAGGCTCCTGTTTCGTCTGGCAAGCGTATGGGGAGGGGTCGCGGGATTCAACCAGACCCGCGTCTCGAGAATGGGAGCACCCCGGAAAGAAGACCCGCC
>NZFT01000028.1 GCA_002690755.1 Phycisphaerae bacterium | reverse complement strand
ACGTAGCCTTCGATGGTCGAGCCATCGCGGAGCATGATCGTGACATCGCCTCGGTAGTCGAAGGCGTGGTCCATCGCCGCGCGGAGGGCCTCCGGCGCGTCGCCCGAGACGGTGGTTCCCGGGACGACCACGTCCTGCGTCGCTTCCTCGGTCATTCGTCGTCGTCACCCCGGTAGAGATAGAGGGTCCGGTCCGTGTCGACATCCGTGAACTTCCAGTCGAAGCGACGGGCGAGGGCCATGAGCACGAAGGGCGCGATGCTTTCGTCGTCCTCTTCGACGAGGATCTGCCGGACCGGGTCCTCGAACGGGAGGTGCATGCGAACTCCGGGGCCGTGCAGGACCTCGGCTTCCGGAGACCCGTTTTCCGATCCGATGTTGAACGGCGCAAGCATGTTCACAAGCTCGGCTCGTGAGGCCATTTTCGCCGCCCGGCCTTCCGCATCCGCGGGCTTCGGGCTGTGGATTCTCCAGTGCGTCAACTTCGCCATGACCGCCTTTCGATTCGGAAGAATACCGCACAACGTCGCGACGGCGAGATCCTTCTCGCGGAAAACGGGTTCATCCGAGATCCAGAAGGTCACCCATCGAGGCGAGCAGTCTTTGGAGCGGTACCGGTTTCACCAGGTAGTCGGAGACGCCGAGGTTGCGGGCGTAGGCGAGATGCCGCCGCCCCTGGTTGGCGGTCACCATCACGACCGGCGGCGGATCGTCGTGTGATCGAATCTTCTCGAGGACGAGAAACCCCGAGCGGGCGGGCAGCATCATGTCGAGGACCACGCCGTCGGGACGTCGTTCCTCGAACCTCGCCACCGCCTCGTTTCCATCCGCCGCGAGATCGACCTCGGCACCCTCCGCGGCGAAGGCGAGCTTCGTCGACTCGAGCACGTCGAGGTCGTCATCGACGACGAGGATGCGGGTTCCTGTGAATCGGCCGGGCATCGGGTTCATCCGGTACCTCCATCGGCGATCAGTCGGTCCATCGACGCCTGATCCATCCACGGCAGGCCCTCGAGTCGGCTTCGCAGCGAGGCGGGCATCGGCTTGCCGGCGGTCTCCCAGCGAGGACGACTCTTCCAGCGGCGATGGATCCAGAGATACTGGTCGGGTGCGGAGCGGACCATCGTCTCGATGGCGCGATTGAATCGGGCGGTGATGTAGAAGAGCGGATCGGGTTGATCGCACCAGTCCTCGGGGCCGAAGTAGTCGACCATCTCGAGTCGGTACTGAAAGCGGTTCCCCAGCCTGCGGGCGAATCCGGCGACCACCGGAAGCTCGTAGCGCATCGCCAGCAGGCCGATCGACTTGTAACTGGAGGCGAGTCGACCGAAGAAGGGGACGAACAGTCCACCGCTACCGGCATTCTGGTCCGCGATGAAGCCGATGCGGCGACCGGCGGGATCATCACCCTCGAGCATCGAGACGAGGCGGTCGGTCGCGCCCCATTTCGTGAGCACTCGGAGACCGCGGGCCTCCCGCAGGCCGAGCAGCCAGCGATCGAGAAAGCGGTTGTCCAGCGGCCGCGCCAGGGCGGTCATCGGGAATCCGAGTGCGGCGAGGGTGAAGCCGAGGAGTTCCCAGTTCCCGCAGTGCCCGGTGATGAAGAGGCCGGGTTTGTCGGAGGCGAGCAGTTCCACACCGGAGGCGAAGGAGTCGAACTCGACGTACCGCTGCCAGCTCCACGGATTGATGAGCCGCGGCATGGCGAGGCTGTCCACCAGGAAGAGTTTGAACATGTACCGAATCGACTCGACGGCGATTCGATCCGCCTCCGATTCGGAGGTCTCCGGCAGGGCGCGGAGGATGTTGGCCTTCGCTCTCGCCGTCCGGGTGGCCGTGAGTCGCGCGTAAAGCGTCCCGAAGGTCGCGGCGGTCCGGAGATTCTGATCGGGGTCCACGCACTGGATGGCGGCGCCGAGGGCACGCAGCGGGAGGAACTCCGCGAGATCACGGAGCGTTCCCTGGGGATCAACCGGTGAGTTCCGGACCTGCGTCGGCACGATTGACGGTGCTCCTCGCGAAAAAAGTCGCGGACCGGACCGTGGAATCGGTCCGGTCCGCGAGAAGTGACACGTGCTCGTTCAAGGCCGGGGTCAGTTGGCGTTCATTCCCGTGAGCATCTCGAAACGGTTCCAGTTGAGCACCGGAATCTGAGCCTTGGTCGATTGTTCGAACAGTCGGTCGTACTGCTCGCGCGACTCACGCTGCTTGAGGAACCGGCGGAACTGATCGTCCCCGGCATCCGGGGGCAGCGGGGCGGGCATCGGCGGCTGGGCGCCGAGGACCAGGAAGTCGAGGTCGCCGGTCAGGTCGTCGCCCTCGACGACCTCGCCACCCCATTCGATGATTCGACGGCGAACGTAGTCGGTCTCCTCCGAGTTCGGACGACCGTCTCCATTCACATCGAAGAGGCCGTGGACGAGGAACTTGAACCGATAGTCGGGGTTGAAGACGGCGTTTGCGATCACGTCGTCCTTCACCACCGGGCGGCCGGTGAGTTCGCGGGTGATCCGGGCGGTCGAGGTGTCGGTGCCGACCTTGATGATCTCGATGCTGGCCTTCCCTCGGACGTAGTCGCCGGTCCGGGGATCGGGACGAATCGCGGAGACGTCCTGATAGACCTCGAAGGTCATGCCGGGAACGATCCGCTGATTGCGTCCGAGGTCGATGAAGACCTGGCCGTTCGTGCCGGGGACGTTGATGATGCGGCCGTCCGCGAGTTCCGCGGGGCTTGCCGGCTTGATGCGGTAGGCCTCGGTCTTCTTGCGAAGTTCCTCGATCTGGGCCCGGAAGACGCTGTTGTCCTGGTTCGAACGGTCGAGCCGGCTCTGCAGGCCCGCCATTCGATTCCGGTAGTCGCGATCGAGCTTGACGCGGCTTTCCTCGATGCTCTGGATCGCCTGTTCGATCTCCTGCTGGTATCGGACCGCGGCGGTCTTGTATCCGCCGAATTCGCCTTCGACCTGGGCGATCTTCTCCTGGGCGAGCTTCTCGATGTTCGCGACGCGTTCCTCGAGTTCGACGCTGCCGGACTGGACGTCCGCCAGCTGACGCTGGAGGCTGTCGTTGTCGACCTTCGCGGCGGCGAGCTGCCGTCGGAGGTCACCCAGCTCGTTGCGGACCACATCGCCTTCGGCGAGACCGAGACTGCTTCGCATCTCGGTGACGTCCGCGTTGGGATTCCCGGCGACGAACTGGGCCACGTCGCCCCGTTGCCCCTGAAGGAACTTGTACAGCGACTGCTGGTTGTTCTTCGCCGCGTCCATCTGTCGTTCGAACTCGTTGGTTCGATCCGAGGACTTGACGAACTGGGTCATCTCCGCCTGCGCCTTGGCCTCGTTCTCGAGCGCCTCCGCCTTGCCGGAGTACATCATGAACGTGATGGTCAACAGGCCGACGTTGCAGACCACGCTGACGACCAGAGCAACGATCACGCCGGTACCGGCACCAGAACCTCGCGCCATTGGGGATTCTCCATGGCTCCGCTTCCGCGAAGACCTGATTTCCGCTCTTGCGAATCGACTTTCCGGGCCGCCAGGCGAGCGACGGTACCGGGTGTGCGGGCGCTCGCCCGCGATCTGATCACGTAGTGTCGGCCGACCGGGGGTCGCCGTCAAGCCGTCCCGTTCGTTCAAAGCCGACCAGCGGTTCCAGAATGAGGGCCGCGGCGGGTGAACCACGGATTTGCATTTCCGGGTTGCCGGTGGTGGTCCGGCCGGTCGGTCGTTGCCGGGCGACCCCGGGCTCGGTCGATCAGACGCGGATCACCCGCATCGCCTCCGCGGGGGTGGTGACGCCCCGACGAACCAGCTCCCAGGCGGCGTCTCGAAGCAGATTCAGCTCGCCTTCTTCCGCTGCGGCGGCTCGAATCTTCGTCGCATCGGTCCGCTTGACCACCAGATCCCGAATGGTATCCGTCATTCTGAGCAGTTCGAAGGCACCGACTCGACCACGGAAGCCGGTTCGCCGGCACTCGCGACACCCCGGCGCCTCCATCACCATGCCGTCCGGCGGTGCCGGAAGTCCTTCCGGGAGCTCCGATGCGGTGATCGCGCGTCGATGGCCGCATTGCTCGCAGACGCGACGAATGAGTCGCTGGGCCAGGATGCCTTCCACGCTGGAGGCGACCAGAAAGGGCTCGATTCCCATGTCGAGGAGTCGGGTGTTCGCGCCGGCCGAATCATTGGTGTGAAGCGTCGAGAAGACCAGGTGGCCCGTCAGGGAGGCCTGAACCGCGGCCTCGGCGGTCTCGAGATCTCGGATCTCGCCGATCATGATGATGTCGGGGTCGTGCCGGAGGATCGCTCTGAGACCCGCCGCGAAGGTCATGTCGGTGGCGGTGTTGACCTGGATCTGGTTCACGCCGTCTACCTGGTATTCGACCGGATCCTCGACCGTGATGGCCTTCACGGCGTCACTGACGATCCGGTTGAGGGACGCGTAGAGCGTGGTCGACTTGCCGGACCCCGTGGGTCCGGTCACCAGCAGGATGCCATGGGGTCGGGTGATGACCGTGTCCCATCGCTCGAGAATGTTGGAAGGCATCCCGAGGTCCTCGAGTCCGAGGCGGGCGACGCTGTTGTCCAGAACGCGGAGCACGACGCCCTCGCCGCTGATCATGGGGATGATCGAGACGCGAAGGTCGAACTCCCGCCCCTTGTGTCGAAGGGTGATCCGGCCGTCCTGGGGCTTCCGTTTCTCGGCGATGTTCAGCCCCGCCATGATCTTGAGGCGGCTCACGATCGCGTTCCGGAATCGGTTCACGGTCGGGGGGACGCCGGCCTCGCTGAGCACGCCGTCGATCCGATATCGGATCGCCAGCTCATCCTCGTAGGGCTCGATGTGGATGTCCGTCGCACGCTCCCGGATCGCCTCGAGCAGGAGATCGTTGACGAGCTTGATGACGCTCGCCTCCTCGTCGGCATCGAGTTCGCCGCTCGCGGGATCGGCGAGCAGATCGGTGCCCTCCTCGTCGTCGGTCGCGAGCGCATCGAGGGTGTCGCCCGCCACGCCGTAGTGCGAACGGATGAACTTTCGAAGGTCGCGCTCGTCGGCGAGCACGAGTTCGACGCCCAGCCCGGTGAGCAGGCGAAGCTCGTCGAAGGCGCTGAGTTCGAAGGGATCGCAGGTCGCGATGTGAAGCGTGGTGGCGGTGCGGCGGATCGGCACGCAGAGTTGTTTGAAGACCAGCCGGGAGGGAAGGGTGCGAAGCGTCTCGTCGTCGACCTCGATCTCGGAGAGATCGACGATGTCCATGTCGAACTGCCGGCCGATGGCCTCCAGAACCTTGTCGGCGTCGACGCAGCCGAGGCGGACCAGGACGTGATCCAGCCGCTCGCCGGTACGTTTCTGCTCCGCGATCGCCTCGCCGAGCTGCGACTCGGTGATCAGGCCTCGTTCGACCAGGATGGTGCCGATACCCATTGGCGGTGCTTTCTCGTGGAAGTCCATCGGGACGGGGGGCGGCCAGACGTCGCTTTCGTCCACGGTCCGGCGACGGGGTGAGTCTGATCCATGTTCGCGGGCCGGGCCGCGTGCTTCATCCAATCGGCGGTGATCCCGGGGCGAATTCCCTTGGGAACATCGACCCGAAGACCTTATCGGGCCGAATCACGGCGGGAAGTTGCCCTGAGGGCCGTGGCTTCCTACCGGTCGGCGTCGGAAGGGTTTCTTCGCATGTCCCGGCCTCGGAGGATCATCGCGGAGAGTCCCAGTCCCGCGATCCTCGGCTGGCCGCCGAACGACGCGATCTCCGCCGCTGCCTCGAATCCGATCAGCGGCGGTTCGCCGAGGCGTTCGTGGATCCGGCCGGAGTCGTGTCCGCTGGCGCCGAACAGCGAGGCGCCACGCCCCGCAGAGCCGGCCAGCAGAATGCCGGCGGGGGGTCGGTCGTCCAGGATCGCGAGGTCGAGGGACATGTCGAGGTCGTCCGCCGCGATCGCCGCATCTCGTACGTGGAACTGGATGGTGGATCCGCGGGGGACGCGACCCGTGGTCAGGAGCGTGCCGGAGCGACGGTCGATGGCGGCGATGGGCCGAACCAGGAAATCGCCTCGTCCCCGCTGGGATTTCGTCGCATCGATCGCGATGCCGATCAGCGGTGTTCTGCCCAGCGTGGTGCGGTCCTGAGCGGGCAGTGTCGCGAGCAGGTCGTCGAGAACGCTCGCCGCGGGACGCCCGGCGAGTTCGGAGATGCCACTCGCGTCCGCCTCGGTCACGACGAGGTTGGGCCCCACGCCCCGGGTGCCGTGGGAGATCACCGATTCCACCTCGATGTCACCTTCGAGCACGAGTCCCACGGCCCCGGAGTTCGAGACCTGATCGTCGGCGACGAGCACATTGGCGCCAGCCTGGCTCGCTCCGCTGAGGAGGCCGCCGCACACGGGGACGCCGGGGAGGACCGCATCCGCCAGACGCATGGGAAGCGCCTTGGATCCCGTGCTGAACGGGTCACCGAACACCATCACGCCGCGAGGCGGGGACATCGGTCGAAGCCGGCTCCGAACAAGTTCGCGAGACCAGGCCTCCGGAGGCCCATCCCGGTGATCGAATCGGAAGGCACGGGCCCGTATTCCCGGGCCTGCGAGGGCCATCGCGGCGAGTGCCGGGCCTCGATCGAATTCCTCGGACCCCTCCATGAGGGTTCGGGCGGTGAATCCGACCGTCGCGGGGGCATCAAGCGACTCGCGGATGGTGCGAACCGCCTCCGGGACGACCGCGGCATGATGAAAACTGGCGATCACCAGCAGGGCCTGCGGGGGTGCCGGAAGGCTCTCGCGGAGGGTCGCGGCGACGGCGAGGGCGGCGGTGCGGGTGTCCGCATGCCGGTCGGAAGCGGCGATCGTGAGAAAATTCGTGGCCGGCGCGTGCATCTGAAACGATCCTAGCGGGTCGAGAATCCGGAATCCCCCTCCGATTGATGGGAATCGGGGTTGCATACCGCCGGTGGTTCGAGATAATGGCCGATTCGCATCCCCGCAGGAGACAGGCCTCGTGCCGAATACTGAATCAGCCAAGAAGCGCGTTCGTCAGAGCGCCAAGCGTCGCGCCCTGAACAACTGGCGCAAGCGTCGTGTGAAGAACCAGATCAAGAGTTTCCTCTCGGCCGTCCAGCACAAGGATGTTGGCAACGCCGAGTCGGAATTCCGAAAGGTCTGTTCGGTACTCGACAAGGTCGCTTGCACGCCCGCGATGCACCGCAACACCGCGGCACGTCGGAAGAGCCGTCTTTCGCGACGACTTCGTGATCTGAAGGCCGCCGCGGCCTGATCGATCCGACTCGCCCCTCGTGTCCCGTTTCAGGTGACGCGAGAGAGAGGTTCCGCTGCCATGGCGCGACCGGCCCGCTCGTCCTCGAATTCGTCGGGACAGGTGCGGGCCGGCTCCCATTGGGCCGGGCCGTACTGGGAGCGATCGCAGCGCCCGCTCGAGATTCTCGTGCTGTTGCTGCCGTTCGTGGCCGTGTACGAAGCGGGACTACTGCTCGCGGCGAGGCCCGACGGCGGCATCCCCGTCACGAACCTCGCTCACCGCTACATCCACGATCTCTTCTCGATTTTCGGGGTCACCGGACTCGGGACGATGCTTCCGGGCCTGCTGCTGGTCGTCGTGCTCGTGGCCTGGCAGTTTCTCTCGAAGCGATCTTGGTCGGTGCACTGGGGAACCGTGGGATTGATGTGGGCGGAGTCCCTTCTCCTCGTGCTCCCGCTGCTGGTCTTCGCCCGGCTGCTGGTGGGTGGCGGCATCGAGCTGCAGGTGGCCGATGCGAACCCCGATGGGCTCTTCGATCGTCTGGCGATGGGCGTGGGGGCCGGGCTCTATGAGGAGCTCGTCTTTCGCTGGGCCCTCATCGCCATCGTGCATGGCGTGCTGGTCGATGGTTTCAAACGATCTCATCGGACGACCGTCTTCCTCGCCGTGGTGCTCTCGTCGGTCGCTTTCATGCTCTATCACCCGATCCAGACGGCGGAAGGGCGGCTCCTCCCCGGTCTGGCACTCTTCTACCTGGGGAGCGGGACCTACTTCTCGGTCGTCTACCTGCTGCGTGGATTCGGGGTCGTCGCCGCCACGCATGCCCTTTACGACGTCGCGGTGGTGCTTCTGGCGCAGTCGATCTCGAACTGATCGACCGGCCCGACCGTCGCGACCCGACCACCGTCCCGGTTTCTACGCCCTCGATTTCTTGCTTCCGTGCGGCCTGTTTCGGAGATTCCCAGTCGGGAACGTCCGTGGACGTGGGGTTCACGGCGGGGGGGAGATCGACCTTGGGGACTCTGAGAAAAAACACGAACGGCGAGTCCGGTTCGGCCGCATCGCGGGGCCAGTTGCTGGGACATCGGGTGCTCGCGACGCTGAGCGAGGGGCCGTCCTCGGAGACGCACCTCGTCGCGGATCCGATCGATGGATCGCTTCGGGCCCTGAAGCATGCCGTTCGGAGCACCGCGGACGACGACGGCGGTCTCCAGCGGATCATCGGTGAGNACGAGATCGTGCGCCGGTTCGATCATGCGGGCGTCCGCCGGGTGCATCGGCTGCAGCGGGTGCGGAGTCGGTTACGGATACGTGAGGTGGGGCTCTTCAAGCAGTACGTGGACGGGCCGACCCTCGACCGGTGGGCGGCGACCGATGGAAACGCGATCCTTCGGGTGATGGTGCAGCTCGGCCGGGCCGTCTCGCACGTCCATGAGCAGGGATTCGTCCACGGTTCGATCCGACCTCGCCATGTGGTGGTCGATCATCAGGATTTTCCGGTCCTCATCGGGTTCGGTGATGCGACCGAGAACGGAGTGATCTCCGAGGTCGGATCGGGTAATCCTGGCTACTCGAGCCCGGAGCAGTTCCTCGGGGGTGTTCTGACCGCACGCTCGGACATCTTCGGTTTCGCGGCCACGATGGCGGCGATGATCTTCCGAAACCGGCTGTCGATGGAGCATGCCCGCGAGCTGTGTGCCGCGGACTGGATCGATCTCCATGCACACTGGATCGAGGAACTGGGCCGAAGCACGAGTTCCGTGGGGCTGGTTCGATTGATGGAGCAGTGTCTGCAGCCGGATCCGACGAGGCGTCCGATCGGCATGACCGAGGTCGTTCATCGGCTCGAGGAGATTCGGCGGCTCGGTGACTTCGAGGGGCCTGAGCGCCGGGATCGGGCCGCCTGATCGGACCCGGATCGTGAAATCGTCGACCGCGAAATCACAGGAAGCGGTCGGCCGGGGCAGAGGCGTCATCAGGCCCGAAAAAGTCCCATCTTCACCGGTCGAGGATCGTTTCCTGATCTTCCGGTGTCACGATTCCGGCGGTCCGAGTTACGGGAGTCCGGTCGAGGTTCGGAATCGGGTCGGATGGTGACGGGAGGCGGTCGGAGCAGCGTTTCCTCGAGGTCGGCCTCGGCCCGGAAATCGTCGGATTCGGGACCCGGAGTGGAAACCGAAGCCCCGATCGCACCGAATGCACGCGTTCATCGAGCAGGGAGCCAATGATGGTCAGCAATCAGTTCACGACACCTCGCGAAATCCACGGCTACCGGGTCATCGAGCCGATCGGCGAAGGGGCCGCCAGCCGGCTCTACGTGGTATCGGACCCCCGCAGCCGGTCGCTTCACGCACTGAAGCACGTCACCGCGCGAGGCGCTCGGGATCGTCGCTTCCTCGCCCAGGTCGAACGGGAGTTCGAAGTCGGCTCCAAGGTGGACCATCCGGCCGTGAGATCCGCCCAGCGGCTTCTCCGGTACCGGGAGATCGTCCGAACGTCGGAACTCGCACTCATCCTCGACTTCGTCGACGGCGTCCCCCTCGACACCGCGACCTTCGACGACGCGGGCGACACCTTCCGGTGCTTCGCCACGATCGCCGACGGCCTTCGCCATCTTCACGAGGTCGGCTACGCCCATGCGGACCTCAAGCCCGGCAACATCCTCGTCGGTGCGGACGGACGAGGCACGATCATCGACCTCGGTCAGGCCTGCCGCCTCGGCGAACGGAAGTCCAGGATCCAGGGGACGCCGGGCTTCCTCGCACCCGAGCAGGCGTCACTCGGCGCCATCGACGAACGCACCGACGCCTTTCTGCTCGGCGCGACGATGTATCGCTGCCTGACCGGCCGGTACGCGTCCACGGAAATGATGGATGGCACGAGCCCGACGATGCCCCTTCGGCGACTTCGTCCGGATCTCCCCGAGGGCGCGGATGAGATCGTCCAGTCCTGTCTCGAACCCGCCCCGGCCCGACGTCCCGGGGATCTGGGCATCATCGCGGAACGGCTCAGGATCGTCGCCGAGGGTTGTGGCGAAGCCGCGTCCGCGTCCCGACTCCGCGTTCCGGCCTGATCGGCGACGCCGCGACCACTGGTGATCCGCCCGGCGCGAGCCCGACCACGGGTAGCATGTCGCCATGGCTCGCCACGATCCCACTCGAATCCGACTCCTNTGTCTCGATGTCGACGGTGTCCTCACCGACGGCTCGGTGCTGATCGACGACGCCGGTGTGGAGACGAAGCGATTCTTCGTCCGTGACGGCACCGCGATCCGGATGTGGCAGCGACACGGTGGGATGATCGCGATCATCACCGGCCGACGTGGTGAGGCGCTTCGTCACCGGGCTCGCGAGCTGGGGATCGAACACCTCCTCGAGGGCGTCGAACGAAAGGGTGAGGCCTTCGATGCACTGCTGGCCTCCCTCGGCGTCGATGCCGGAGAANCCGCGATGGTGGGTGACGACCTGCCCGACCTGCCGATTCTGGAACGGTGCGGCTACCCTGTGGCGGTTCGGGACGCCGCGCCGGAGATCATCGATGCGGCGTGCCACGTGACCACGGCGACGGGAGGTCGCGGCGCGGTTCGCGAAGTCGTCGAACTGCTCTTGAAGGCGAAGGGCGACTGGGATGCCTCGGTGGAACGCTACCGCGAGCGAGGCTGACAGCCTCGTCGACGCGGAAGGAGACGGTCATGCGGATCAAGACCATGAAAGACACGATGTCCGACCCGGCCGCGGTGACGCTCGGCCGCCGCGCACCCCTCGCCCGACGCGGGGCCGTCGATCGACGCCCGCTGATCCTCATCGGTCTCGGCATGGTGGTCGCGGTGCTCGTGGTGGTGGTCGTCTGGCGGCTCGATCAACGCCCGGAAGGCACGAACCTCAAGCGGATGGTGGATCTGGATCGGATCGCGGTTCCGTCGACGCCGACCCCGGACGAGTTCGCGCGACCCGCGGCGGAGCTGGACCGCGACGTGATGGCTTCGCTCCGCGACGGCGCATCGGTCCAGGTCGCGGGCGAGGACGGCGCGCTGGCACAGGAGTACGGGGCGGTTCGAATCGACCCGCTTCCCGACGCCTGGGTGGAAATGCAGCGTCCGTGGGCGAGGCTTCACCCTCGAAACGGCCGCATCGTCGAGATGCGGGCGATCGCCGGCACCATGCGGGTGCCGAATCAGGCCATCGAGTCGGGACGACTCGAGGGTGACGTCGAGATCCGGATCTTCGAGCCGCCCGTCGACGGTGGTGACACGCCCCTCGAGGATCGAACGCCCGCGGTGACGATCGAGGCGGAGTCCGCGGTCTACGACGCCGCGGCCGGTGAGATCCACAGCCCGCGAGCCGTTCGCGTGACCACGTCGGAAGCCACCTTCGCCGGTGAGGACCTGCGAATCCTCTTCGAGGATGACGGAACGCGAATCTCCAAACTGACCGTCGAGCGGGCCACCGAGCCGATCCTCATTCGTCCGAGACGCCGGGCGTCCGCCGCCCCGGTCGCCTCGGACACGCTTCCGATCTCCACGACGGGCGACACCGTGGGGTCGGCCGGGACCGACGATGGTGAAGACCCCGAAACGCAGATCGCCTCCGCGGCGGACGCGTGGTCCGCACGCGAGCCCGCGGCCGCCGCGGGGTCGAACGTGAGCCGCTCCACGTCGCCTTCCGCGTCGCAGGTGACCCCCGCGGTCGTCGATCCGGATGCGTGGTACCGACTGGTGCTGGAGGACGAGGTGATGGTGGAGCGGGTCGTCCGAGATTCCAACGGCACCACGATGCGAAGCACGGTTTCCGGGGACCGACTCGTCGCCACCTTCGCGCTGGGTGATTCCGGAATCGAGGGTTCGCCGATCGCCGTCGCGCCGATCCGCGGACCCGGCATGTCCCCGACGCCTTCGAATCTCGTCGCCACCGCCGCGGTCGCGTTCGGTCCCGTCGAGCGGATCAAGCCGGGACTCGACGACGAGGTGGTCCGCGTGCATTACGCGGGGCGGCTGGTGATGGTGCCGGATCCCGCCGCGGCCGCGCGAATGACCGGTGAAGGCGATTCCGAGATCGTCATCGAATCGAACGACGGCCGGGGCATCGATCTGGCCGACGACGGCAACGAGGCGGTGGGTTCGTGCGCGCGGCTCGAATATCGTGCGGCGTCCGAACGGATCGAGCTCGTCGGTGACGAGGCCAACCCACTGTCGATCGAGAGTCCCCGCTTCAGCCTCGCGGGAGGACGGTTCTGGATGGTGCGGTCCGAGGGCAACGGAGGCCTGATCGGTCCCGGTCGGATGCGATTCGCGCCCGATGCGGCGACGCAGGTTCGAACCGCCTTCGGAACCGCCGCCGATCGTTTCATCCTCGGGCTTCAAACGATGCTGGCCGCGGGTCCGGGCGCGGATCGAGTGGTGGCCTGGGCCGCGGTGTCCGCTCTCGGGCAGGAAACGACCCCGTCGGACGGCGACGCCCCGCCTCGATTGGAGATCGAGTGGGAAGGTGGCGTCGATCTGGACTTCGACGACCTCGACGATGACGGTCGCCTGCAGCAGGCGAGGTTCGAAGGCGACGTCCGGGTCGCCAGCGACGACTTCAAACTCGGTTCGCAGGCGCTGGTCGTGGATTTCGCCGACGGCGGCGAGGTCGATGCGATCGAACGGATCCTCGCGACCGGCGGCGCCCGGGTCGACCGGGTGGGGGAGATCGGATCGCTCGAGGCGGCTTCGATCGATCTCGGGCTCGATCGGACCGAGGACGGCCGCACGGTGCCGACGGAGATGATCGCCGAGGGTGCGGTCGAGGCGAGTGACCCGGGGCAGACGATGTGGACCGATCGGCTCGTCGTCCGCTTCCGGCCTCGTGCCGAGCCGGACGAAGGTGGCGTGGCGGATGCAGCCGAGGGGGCGGCGTTCGGCGGTGACGAGATGGGCGCGGTCGAGATCACCCGGGTCGATGCGGCGGATGGTGTGCAGGTCCGGCTGGAGGAGGGGGCCCGCGTCTTCGCGGATCGCCTCGAAGGTGACGGCGTGGCGCGGACCCTGCAGCTCACCGGCGACGACGTCATGGTCCTGCGATCGAACGTGGTTGCGGATCGACTGCGTGACGTGCGATTCGACGATGCGACAAGGACCGTTCGCGGGACGGGTCCCGGTCGATTCCGCTACTACGACGCGGACGTGGTGCCTGCCTCCCGGGATCGGATCGAACGGCCGAGACCGTCCAGCAGAACCTCCCTCGCCGCGACGTGGACCCAGTCCATGCGATACGACGAGCGGGCGAACGACGGCGCCGGCCGACTCGACCTGGAGGGCGACGTCCGGGTCCGCAGCACGCCGGATGCGCTGACCAGCGACCGGCTCGACGCCCGTGAGATCTCGCTCGACCTCGCGAACCGGGTGGGTGGCGTGCGTCCGGCCGGCGAGCGGTCGGAAGGCCTGCTCGCGGACGAGGGTGGCAAGGATCTCAAGCGACTCGTCGCCCGTGGTGACGCGGTGATGGAGAGTCGGACCTGGAAGACGNCCGCTCGCCGCGGCGACCCTCGTCTCTTCCGGGTGGAAGGGGCGCGGGTGGAGTACCTCGTCGCGTCGAGGGAGGCGCTTGTCGAAGGCGCGGGCGGCCTGCTCGTGCACGATCCCGAGTCCTCCACGGCGCCGAAGGATCGTGGTCCGGCTTCGACCGCGGGCTTCGGAATCGACGGGACGAGTCGATTCCGGTGGGCCCGCCGAATGTCGATGAACCGCGAGGTCGACGATCGATACCTCGTCGTCATGGAACGCGAGGTCGAGGTTCTCCATGCGGGGCTTCAACTCGAGGACACGCTGTCACTGACCGCGGATCGGTTGGAAGTCACGATCGAGCGGCCGGACGACGCGGCGCCGGTCGGTGCGGACGACGAGGCGGCGGATCAGGACCCCAAGACCAACCCGAAGCAAAGCCCGCTCGAGTCCGGCGGGGTCGAACTCGGGGGCCCTGCGGACCTGGTCCGCGTGCGGGGGATCGGTCGGGTCTTCGTGCGGACGCCGGAACACGACGTCGAATGCTCGGAGTTCGACTACAACGTCGACACGCAGATCGCGATGCTTCGGGCCGACCCGGGGCGGGTCGTGACCGTCCAGTCGAAGGGGGCGGCGACGCCCATTCGCGCCGAGCGGGTCCAGTGGGACCTGCGGACCGGGCGGATCCGGATCCTCGGCGGTGAAGGCGCAATCTCGCGCTGACGGTCGTCGTCGGATCGTCGACCGGTATCCGAATCGCATCCCACGGGCCTCAGCCTCCGGTGCAGGCTCCCCAAGCTCCGATCAGCCACCCGATGTCCGCACTGTTCACGACGCCGTCCCCATTGAGATCCGCACGAACGCCGGCCGGGGCGTTGCCCCACGCAAGCAGCAGTGCCGCGAGATCGGCTGCGGTGACGCTGCCGTCGTCGTCGAGGTCGGCGGGGCAGCCGGGACCGGGAACGAGGCTCACCTCGAACAGCTGGTTCGACGCGAAGGTGTTCGGGAAGGTCACGATGCCCTGGCCGTTGGCGACGATCCCACCGTAGAGGTAGGCCACGGAGGTNCGTTCGGTGATCGCATCGAGATCGATCTGCCGGCGTGACTGGTCGATGAGCGGGATGGTCAGGGTCTCGGTACCGTTGAACCAGACGTTTCCGTTCTCATCCGTGCTCTGGGGATAGGGGGTGCCGATGAGATGCTGGCTCCACGAGTCGGTGTCGGGNGCNTACCGGATCGCAAGCGTGTCGTTCGAATAGGGGATGGAGTAGTTCTCGACCAGGGTGCCCTGCGCGAGCACCTGGTAGCCCAATCCTCCGAAGGTCAGGAACCAGTTCTCGCGGCGAAGCTCCGACCAGAGCGAGAGTCNCCCGGATTCGTANGCNTTGAACCCCTGTAGCAGCGTTCCGGGGGCGTCGGGATCGCCCATCGACATGTCGCCTTGCGGATCGATCACGATGGGTGCCGTCCAGATCCCTTCCTCCAGCGTGAACACGCCAGCGAGGGCCACGGCGCCGTCGCCTCCGGGGACCACGGCGGGCAGGACGTTGAGGTCTCGACGACGCGCCCAGGCCGGGGGTGACGCGGTTTCGCCGAGATAGACCGGGGCCGCGTCGGGACGGGATGCGTCGAGGGTGAAGCGTCGGATGCTCTTGGTGTAGACCTGCGTGGTTCCGATCGACGGACAGGAGTTCAGGTCGACGTATCCGCCCTGGAAGTTCTGNCCGAGACAGGACCAGAATTCATCGCCGTTNTCGATCAGGACGCCACCGCAGATNGTGAAGAAGTCGGNCGGTGCATCCTTCGGCGNCTCGTGGAAACGAATGTGTTCGGCGAGCGGGGNNCGGNCGCCACGCACCCAGTCGATGACGCCGGGCACGTCGAGCACGCGGAGGGTGGAGAACGTCACGTAGTCTCCCTCCTCATCGACGCCGTACCCACCGATGGACACGAGTCGCTCGCCGGACTGGTGGGAGAGGGTGTTGCTCGAGGTCAGCGATGCCCGCTGGTTCGGCGTCAACGCGGTGTCGCCCCCGTCGAGGGCTCTCGTGAAGGTCTCGCGGGTCTTGAAGTCCACGACCATGAGATCGCCGTTGAAATCGGCCGCGGGCCAGTTCTCGTCCGGATCGCAGGTGAAGTTGTGGAGCCCGGTGGTCTTGCCGCCGACCAGGAGAAGCTGTTCGTCCACCATCGCGTACGCCGCTGAATGAATGGCGGGAAGGTGGTCGCCGATCCAATCGACCAACTCCATCTCGACCCGGAAGGGAACGCCGCCGGTGACCATCGGCGACAGCGAATCAGTCTGGTTCTGGGCGTTCACCGGGACGGCGGCGCCGACCACGGCCATCACCACCGCGGCGGTGAACCTTTTCTTCATGCGCTTCATGGTGTTCTCCTGACCTCACGAAGGTACCCGGGCAACGCATGAATGCCATTCAAATCCCCCGGTGCGGGCGACGATGGGGTCAAAGTTCGGTGCGAATCGTCCAGAGATCCGGAAAGAGGGGCTGGAAGAGGGTTTTCTGGAGGTAGCCCGCGCCCGGCGAGCCGCCGGTCCCCCTTTTGAACCCGATCGTCCGCTCGACCATCTTGACGTGGCGATATCGCCATTCCTGGATTCCCTCGTCGAGATCGACGAGCAGTTCGCACAAGCCCCGGAGCCTCGGAAGATCCCGGTACATCCGGATCAGCTCCGAAAGCATCGCTTCGCAGGTCCGGGTCGGTTCGATCCCCTCGGCGAAGGCTTCGACCGGGACCTCGACGCCGTGTCGGGAGAGGAAGCCGAGGACGCCCTCCCACACGGATGGTTCATGGAGCCGGCGTTNGAGCGTCATCCGCGCCTCGGAGCCCTCCGGATAGTTGGCCAGCGGACGGTCCCGCTTGTGACCGAGCATGAACTCCCACTCCCGGAACTGCACGCTTTGAAAGCCGCTGGAGCTCGCGAGGAAGTCGCGAAAGGAGAGGAACGAGACCGGCGTCATGGTCTCCAACACGTCGATCTGGCCGACCATGGTCTTGAGGATCGTCAGGATCCTTCCGAGCGTCGCTTCGGCGCCGATGAGATCATCGGCATCGAGCAGGCGCCGCAGGCCCTCGGTCTCGTGGATCTGTTGCTTGAACCACAGTTCGTAGACCTGATGAATGACGATGAACAACATCTCGTCGTGCTCGGGCCCGTCGGATTCGGGGACCTGAAGCTCGAGGAGTTGGGGTACGCGAAGATACGTCGAGTAGGTGAGTTCCACGCGGCAATGCTACGACGAACCGGATCAGACCGCGCCGATGGCGTCCGCGACCGGTCGCCATGCACACGGTTCCTGAAGTCCGTGACGCTCGCAGAGCAGCCCAGAGGTGATCTGTGAGGAGAGGAAGATCACGGGAAGACCCGATCCGGGGTGGGTGCCGCCGCCGACCAGCCAGACCCCGTCGACGTCCTCGAGCTTGTGCTGCGGTCGCCGATGAAGCATCTGGTCGAGCCCGTGGGCCAGATTGAACGTGGCGCCGAGGTTGATCCGTTCGTTCCGCCAGTCGACCGGGGTGACCATCTTCTCGGCCCGGATCCGCCCTCGGACGTCGGGAATCCCGAACAGGTCACCGAGTTTGTCGAGCGTCGATTCACGGAGGGCGGGGCCGGCGGTCTCCCAGTCGATGGTGCCACCGTCGTTCGGCGTGGGGACCAGCACGTAAAGCGAGGAATCGCCTTCCGGAGCGAGGCTGGAGTCGATCCGCGACGGATTGTGCACGTAGGTCGATGCGTCGTCGGTGAGCCGGCCTGCACCGATGTCCTCGAGGTTCTCCCGGTAGGTTCGGGAGGTGTAGATGGTGTGGTGCGGGAGATCCACCTCGCCCTCGAGTCCGAGGTAGAGCATGAAGGTGCTGCAGGAATATTTCTTGGCGTCGATCTTCCGATCCGACCACTTCCGACGGAGGTTGGTCGGGATCAGATTCTTCATCGCCCAGGTGGCATCCGCGTTCACCACGACTTCGTCATAGTCGTGCAGTCCGGATTTCGACCGGAGTCCGGTCGCCCGCTTGCCGTCGAACTCGATGGACTCGACCGGGTCGTCGAGCCTGATGCTTCCCCCGAGCTCCACGAACACCTCGGCCATCGCGTCGATCAAGGCGTTGCAGCCGCCCTTCGGATGCCAGACGCCGTATTCGTATTCGATGAAGGGCAGGATCGAGAAGAGCCCGGGGCAATCGAACGGGCTCATCCCCAGATACTTGCTCTGGAAGGAGAGCGCGAGTCGAACGTGGTCGTTCTTGAAATAGCCGCTCAGGTTTCCGTGGACCGACTGCCAGGGCTTGAGGAGCGGGCCGACCTTGAGGGTGTCGAGGTTGATCAGGTCGAGGGGGGATCGGATGGGACGCCGGAGCAACGGAGTCATCAACTCGAGTTTGCGACGGTTATCGTCCATGAACCGGCGGAAGGCCGCGCCGTCGCCGGGCTCGATCGCGTCGAGGGTCGCCGCCATGCGGTCGACATCCTGGGTGGCATCGACCTGCAACGGCTCCTGCTCCGGGCGACCGATGAGCAGGCGATACATGGGATCCAGCCGGTGGAGATCGGCATGATCGGCGAGTCTGCGTCCACACGCGGAGAAGATCTCCTCGAGGACCCACGGCATCATGAAGAACGTGGGTCCCGTGTCGAAGGCGAAATCACCGATCTGGGTCCGTCGCGTGCGGCCGCCGAGGCGGGGACGGGCCTCGTGAATCGTGACGTCCGCGCCGGCGTGAGCGAGGAGCATCGCGGCGGAGAGCCCACCCGGGCCTCCCCCGACCATGGCGATGCGGGGGCGTCCGGGGGTGGGGCGGTTCGGGTCGGATGCGATCATGTCGATCGATTCGCTTTCGGGGGGAGATGGATGCGTTCGGTGGTCGGATGCATCTGGAACGATAGGGGGACGAAACGGCGGCTAGACTAACTCAATTGCCAGAATCGCTGGGCCGTTCGAGGAGCCGAAGCATGTCAGCAGAACTGAGCGCACCCGGATTGAACCCACGGGTCGCGCCGGACGCTCGGAACGCCGGGATCGGAAGGACACCGACCGACCCGGGGCCCGCCGGCGGCCCGCACTCGAACGAGGCGGATCCCGGTACCGACGCCCCGCTGAATCCGATTCCCACCGGAAACTCGCTGAGCCTCGCCGAACGATCGGCGTGGGTCGGGCGTTTCGGGCGGCTCGTCGCCGCGGACCGGGCCCGGCTGGCTCGGTTGGTCGGTGACGAGATCGGCAAGCCCGCGTGGGAGACGCTCGTCGCCGAGATCATGCCGCTGGTCGCTTCGGCCCGTTGGCACGCGCGTCGCGGCGGTCGACTGCTCGCGGACCGACGTCTGCCGGGNAGACCTTGGTGGATGTTCGGGCAGTCCGCCCGCGTTCGACGCGTGCCACTCGGGCGGGTCGGGATCATCGCGACCTGGAACTACCCGATTCAACTGCTCGGGATCCAGATCCTGCAGGCGGTGATGGCCGGGAACCGCGTCGTCGTGAAGCCGAGCGAGCGTGCGCCCCGGTCGCAACGGCGGCTGCTGGAACTGGCCCANGCCGCGGGGCTTCCCGACGGCGTGCTGGAGTCGACCGCTTCCGATCGCGAGGCCGGTGTGGTGCTGCTCGCGGATCCGGACCTCGATCATCTCGTGTTCACCGGCTCGACGTCCGTCGGGCGACGCGTGGCGACGGCCGCGGCCGAACGCATGCTTCCCACCACGTTGGAACTCAGTGGATGCGACTCGGCGATCGTGCTCGCCGATGCGGATCCCGTGCTTGCCGCTCGATCGATCTGGAACGCCGTGGTCTTCAACGCGGGGCAGACCTGCATGGCCCCCCGACGCGTGCTGGTGCACGAGGACCTCGCCGCGGCGTTCGCCGCCGCGATCGTTCCGCTCGCGGCCGGCGCCGGCCTTCGGCCGATGATCGATCTTCCCGCCGCGGACCACCATCGCAGCCTCGTCGAGGATGCGGTCGTGCGGGGGGGACGACTCGCCGCGATGTCCCCGGATCGACAGACCGACCATCGAGCTCGTCCGCAGGTCGTGCTCGACTGCCCGGTCGAGGCGGAGGCGTTCGCCGCCGACCACTTCGGACCGTTGCTCGCGGTCCGGGCGTGGCGTGAAGAGGCGGATCTTCTCGAACTTCATCGCCGCGGCGGGCGTCACCTCGCCACCGCGGTCTACACTCGATACGAACCGAACGCCGACCGACTGGTCCGGGATCTCGGGGGCGGGCTGGTCACCATCAACGACTGCCTCGTCCCTTCGGCCCATCCCGCGACCTCGATCGCGCCGGTGGGGGACAGCGGCTGGGGCGTGAGCCGGGGGATCGAAGGCCTGCTCGCGATGACCAGACCGGTCATGGTCACCCGGACCGGACGCTGGCGGCCGCCCACCGGCGAGCCCGATGCCCGGGCGAAGCGATTTCTCGAAGGACTGGTCCGATGGTGGGGGCGCGGCGTCGTGCCACCCGCGGACACCGACTGAACCGACCCCGAGGGGCCGGATGTGATTTTCTGGGAACCCCGTCGACGGGGACCAATCAACGGAGCGAAGAAGAATGTCGAAGGAACGAACTCGAGCGGTGGTCATCGGTGGCGGACTGGCCGGACTCGCGGCCGCGGTTGAACTGCGGACCCGTGGGCTCGACGTGACGATCATCGACCGAAACCACCACCTCGGTGGCAAGATGAACATCCTCGAGGAGAGCGGCTTCACCTTCGACATGGGGCCCACCATCCTCACGATGCCCCAGGTCATCCGAGGCATCATCGAGCGAGCCGGTCGGACCGTTTCGGACTACGTCGACATCGTGGACCTCGATCCTCAGTGGCGTTGCATGTACGAGGATGGCACGGTGATCGACCTCCGAGGCGACGTCGACGTCATGGCGGCCGCCCTCGATCGCCAGTATCCGGGTCAGGGGATCGGCGCCGGTTGGAAGTCGTTCATCAATTACAGCCGCCGGATGTACGGCCTCAGTGAGAAGGTCTTCTTCTACAAGGACATCGGCGGCATTCCGGACATGATGCGGGCCACGCCGACGACCGAACCGGGGATCCTCAAGGACGTGTTCGCGATGCGGATGCACTCCACCGTCGGAAAGACCATCCTCAAGCACATCAAGGAGCCGCACGTCGCCCAGATGTGCGAGCACTTCCTCCAGTACGTCGGCTCGAGCCCGTTCCTCGCGCCCGCGATACTGACGCTCATCGCCGCCGCCCAGGCGGACCATGGCTGCTGCTACACGATGGGGGGGACCCGCAACATCGCCGGAAGCCTCGCCCGGATCCTCGAGGAGGAGGAGACCGAGATCATCCTCGGCAACGGCGTCGCGAGGATCATCCACGACGGCAAGCGGGCCACCGGTGTGGAACTCGAGAACGGCCGGATGATCGACGCGGACCTGGTGGTGAGCAACTGCGACGTCCAGCGGACCTACCGCGACCTCATGGGCGACGACACCTCGTTGAACGAGCAGGCCCGAATCGGACGTCGATACACCCCGGCCTGCAGCGGCGTGGTCTTCTATCTCGGACTGGACCGTCAGTACGACCATCTCCTGCATCACGACTTCTTCTTCAGTGCAGATCCGGCGTACGAGTTCGCGGACATCTACGATCGGGGCATTCCCGCCCGCGACCCGTCCGTCTATCTCGCCGTGCCGAGTCGCACCGATCCGGGGCAGGCCCCGGAAGGCGGGGAGGCCCTCTATGCGTTGATCCACACGCCGTATCTCCGCCCCGGGCAGGAATGGCACGGCCGCGGCGGCCTGCTCGAGCAGTACCGGCCGGTGATCATCGACAAGTTGAAGCGAATGGGCATGGAGGATCTCGAATCCCACATCGTCGTCGAGAAGCACCTCACCCCCGAAGACATCGAGCGGATGTACAACGCGGAGGGCGGCGCCATCTACGGGCTTGCCAGTCATGGTCGACTCGCGGGCGGATTCAAGCCCCGCAATCGGAGTCGAGTCCTGCGAAACCTGTATCTTGCGGGCGGCAGCGCGAATCCGGGGCCGGGTGTCCCGATGGTGCTGATGAGCGGGGTCACCGCCGCCCTCGCCGCTGCCGAGGATCTCGGGATCGGTGATCCGCGTCCGTCCGGTTCGATGCAGGAGCAGGCATGTCCGGAACCGATGACGACGGGTTGATGCCGGAGATTCGATCGCCGCGGTTCCGTCGTTTCTTCGCCGGATACGCCGGACGTCTGATCTCGAAGCGTTTCCACGGTGTTCGTCTGCTGCACGGGAGCCGGGAGGTCCTGGACTCGCTGGCGTCGCCGCAGACCCCCGTGATCGCGATGTTCACGCATGCGTCCTGGTGGGAACCCCTGGTGGGTCTCATGCTCTGGAACCGATTTCTGGCCGATCGCGACATCTTCCTTCCCATGGAACGTGATCAGCTGCGGCGATTCCGATTCTTTCGAAGACTCGGGGCCTTCGGGATCGATCCGGATGATCCGACGTCGCTCGAACTGATGCGGGACCACGTGCTCCGGCGTTTTGCCGACCGACCGTCGTCGCTCCTCGGGCTCACGCCGCAGGGCCGGTTCACCGATCCGCGAGCGCCGATCCGTCTCCGGCCGGGTGCCGCGGCCATCGCCGCCGCCGTCCCGAACCCGCCGACCGTGGTGACGGTGGCCGTCGAATACGTGTTCTGGCAGGACGCCCGTCCCGAGATGCTGGTGGCGGTCGAAGCCTGCGACCCTCCGGCGGTCGGCACGACGGCCGGCTGGCATCGCCGAATGTCGGCCGCCTTCGCCGCCACGAGTGAACGGCTCGCGTCGGCGGCGATCGCCCGGGACCCCGACGCCTTCGAACTCGTCGCGGGCGGCGCCGCCCGGATCAACCCGGTCATGGACGCGTGGCTTCGGCTTCGCGGCAGGCAGGGCGGCATCGGTGCGACCCGTCGTGATCCCTCCGAGGCGACCGGATGACGATGCCGGCTTCGATCACGATGTGGATCGCCCAGGCCCCGGCGACGACGGATCCCTTCTTCACGTGGTGGATGATGGCCGCGGTGGCGATCTGCGGCTTCGCGCTCGGATTGTCGCTGATCAATCTTCGCCGCTTCGCGGTCGCGCCCGCGGCCGCCGAGGAGGATCCGGGCTGGTCGCTCACGGTGTGCATCCCCGCTCGAAACGAGGCCGCGAATCTCGAGGACTGCGTGCAGGCGGTGCTCCGCGCCGCCGACGCCGACGCCGGTTCGCAGACCACCGTGCTGGTGTACGACGATGGAAGCGACGACGAGACCCCCGTCATCCTCACCCGGCTCGGGGCGGAGGATCCTCGGGTCCGCGCCGCCGAGACGAAGCCGCTCCCCGCGGGGTGGAACGGCAAGCAGCACGCGTGCGATTCGATGGGGCGGCAGGCGGCCTCGGACTGGCTTCTGCTCATCGACGCGGACGTCCGCCTCGCCCCCGAGGCGTTGGTTCGAACGCGGGCCGCGGCGCATCGTCGTACCGGCTCGAATCCCGCGCCTGCCTTGCTTTCCGCGTTTCCCAGAGAACGGACCGACGGACTCGGCGAAGCGATGGTGATTCCGCTGATCCACTTCATTCTGATGTCGTACCTGCCGTTCGGTCGCATGCGGAACACCCTCGATCCCGCCGCGAGCGCCGCCTGTGGTCAGTACATGCTCGTACGACGGGATGCCTGGAACGAGATCGGCGGCCATGCTTCGATCCGGGCGTCAATGCACGATGGCGTGCTGCTGCCTCGGATGTTCCGGCGTGGCGGCCATGCCACGGACGTCTTCGACGCCACCGACATCGTGGAATGCCGGATGTACGACGGATTCGCGGAGACCTGGTCGGGATTCGTGAAGAACGCGTACGAAGGGCTCGGGAACGTGACGCTCCTGCTGTTGCTCACGGTGCTGCACCTCGGCGGACACGTGGCGCCCTGGTGTGTGGCGGCGGTTGGCGGCGTCGGCACGATTTTCGACATGGGAATCCCGGTTTCCAAGCCTGCAACCGGGCTTGCGCTCGCGGCGATCGGCCTGCAGCTCGTGCAGCGTTCGGCGATTGCACGCCGGTTCCGACAGGACCCGCGCATCGTCGCGCTGCACGCGCCGTCGCTCGTGCTGCTCACCGTGATCCAGTGGTGGAGTCTGGTGATGCACCTTGCAGGGCGCCGATCCTGGCGCGGACGAACCGCCTGAGTCGTGACGCAGGCTTGACGCCACGTCGGTCGGGTGGTTAGCGTTCACGCGTGCCGAATGAAGAACGACTTGATCGAATCGAGCGTCGTCTTCAGGAACTGGTCGAGCGGTTGGATCAACTTGACAGATTGATCGGTGCAACCGGTCACGAATCGGATCGGGATTCTCCGGATTCGAACATGACCGACAACGCGGAGCCCACCGACTCCGCCATGAAGGCTGCAGCCAACGCGGCCGACGAGGCGACTCCGACCGTCCCGTCGGCCGCGGCTCTTTTTGAGACCCCTCGAGTCGAGACCCCTCGAGCGACGCCGCCTCCGATCCCCGGCACCACCAACCCCGATGCGGTCGAACCGTCCGATGCGTCCTCCGACGTCCCTCGTGGATCGGATTCGACGACCCTGGAGAGGGGCGCGGGGTCCCCCTTCGGCGGGAATGATGCTGGTGTCGCCACCCCGGGTGTCGTAGTCGTCCCCCCCGGCGCCTCGGGCCCGCCGTCCACCCGTTCCGACGCCCGTTCGAAGCTCGAGCTCGAGCAGCTGATCGGCGGGCGGATCATGGCGGTGATCGGTGGTNTCATCGTCATCCTCGCGGGGCTCTTCTTCGCGAAACTCGCCTACGACAATGGATGGATCGGCGGGATCCCCGCGATCGTCCGCGCCCTGATGCTCGCCGGTTTCGGCGCGGGCCTGCTGGTGGTGGGCGAGTTCGTTCATCGACGATTCGGCAAGGCGGCGGCGATCGGTCCGTTCCTCGCCGGGCTCGGGATCCTCTACGTCGACGCCTGGGTCTCGGGCACCATCCTCGGACTGTTCGATCCGCTCGGTTCGCTCGTCGCGATGGGGCTGGTCACGATCGTGGGAATACTCGTCACGGCCCGGTCGGGCTCGGTGGNGATCGGCATCACGAGCATCGCTGCCGGCGCGTTCGCGCCGTACTTCGCCGGTGGGGATGGTGGGCCGGCGGGGCTCGGGCTCTATCTGACCGGCTTGCTGGTGGTCGCGTTCGTCGCCGCCTCGATTCGACCCCGACCGTTCCTCCGCATCCGCGTCCCCGCCTTCGCGATCCTCCTCTTCACCGCGATCCCCTGGATGCTCCTCTCGATCGACAAGGGGGACATCGCGGTGCTCCTGGTCATCGGATCCGGGTGGTGGCTGCTGGTCCACGCCCAGGCGTTGCACACATCGATGCGCGGGTTCGCATCGAAGTGGAACGCGGGCCTCGGGTTCGCATCGACCGCGGTGTTCGCGATCGCGATACCGATCGCGGTGCGAGCGGCCGGCGGTGGCGGGGTCGCCTGGAACACGCTGGAGGGCTGGATTCCGCTGGGACTCGCGGCCCTGTGCATGGTCACGGTCTTCCAGGTGGGAACCGGTTTCGATGCGATCCGTCCCGCCGAGGATCGATCGCCGTTGAGGCGACGCGAGCGGGCGGTCGACCTCCTGTCGCTGATGCTCTGGGTCGAGACCGCAGTGCTGCTCTTCGTCGCCGCCGGGCTGCTGCTGGAAGGGCCGGCGATCCCGGTCGCCTGGTGCGGACTCGGTCTCGCCGCGGCGTATCTCGCGCATCGAATCCGGAGCCGAGGCGTGGCGGTCTGCTCGCTGCTCATCGCCCTGCTCGGTCAGTTCGCCGCGACGGTCGTCGTCTTCATGAACGCGGGGAACATGAACGCGGGGAACCGCAACGTCGATCCCTGGTTCGCGGGGAGCGGGTGGCAGTGGACCCCCGTCTCCGAACAGTGGTTGGCGTTGCTGGCGCTCCTGGTCGTCGTGGGCGTCGCTTGGCTGTGGCCGGTTCGATCCACGTCTTCGGGCGACCGAACGCCGGCGGGCCCCTCGGCGGCGATCTGGATGGGCGGATTGATCTTCGTTCCCTCCATGATGCCCTTCGCGTACGACGGATCGCTTCTGTCGATCGTGGTCGCGGGGATTCCGGCGCTCGCCGCCCTCGTCGTGCAGCGCAGTCGTCGTGATCGCGGGGGATGGTCCGCCGCCTACGGCTTCAACGTGCTGGCGACGTTGATCGCGGCGGCGATTCTTCTGAGTCTCGTGGGGGAGCATCAGGGCTTCGATGCGGGCCTGGGCCTGAACCAGTCCGCTTCGCCAGTCGAACTGTTCGGGTGGGCGATGATCCCCTTCGCGGGGCTCGTGGCGATGATGATCGACCTGGCTCGGAAGACCGAGGCNGGTCCCTCCCGGAATCATCTCCGGATCGTCGGCTGGGCGAGCAGCGTGCAGTTCCTCCTCGTGGGTGCGTNCGNTGCGATGCTGCTGTTCGTNCCAGCCACGACGCCGTGGTCGCNGGCCGTGGGCAACCTCTTCGCGGCGACCGTCGGCGTTTCGGTCGTGGGTACGGCCCTCGTGTTCGTATCGGGTCGGACGCCGCTTCGAGTCGGTCGATCACTCGCGGCGAAGGCGGTGCTCATGGCGGCCCTGGTCTGGGGCGTGATCTCGCTGCTCGACGCGTTGGAAGGCACGAGTTCGTGTTCGACGTCGGCACCGCTCGCCGCGAACCTGCGATTCTGGAGCGGCGTGATCGCACTCCTCACCGTCGGCGCAATGGTTCGGGACTGGCCTCGTGCCGCCGCCCATGACGTGGACGGGCCGCGATACCGAGATCTGTTCGTCCAGATCGCGGGGCTCGAAGCGATCGTGCTGGGCCTCCTGCTCGGGTCGCTGGCCCTGCTCGACTTCTTCGGCCCCGATGACGTCACCCTGAACGCCGCGTTGAGCGTCTTCTGGGGGCTCTACGCGATCGGGCTGGTGATCGCGGGCTTCGTCCGGGACGTTCCGGTGATCCGCCACATCGGCCTGGGGTTGCTCGGGGTCACGCTGCTCAAGTTCCTGGTGATCGATCTCAGTCGGGCGGCGACGATCTGGCGCGTGCTCTCGACCCTCGGCGTCGGCCTGCTGATGGTGGCCACCAGCATGCTCTACGTGCGGTTCGGCGTCCGGAAGACGCCACCCTCGGATCGCTCGCCGGATTCCTGAACGACGATCTCGCATCCACCCCTTCGATCCCCCTACGATCGATCGATGCACGCCACGCCGACCACCGCCGCGGAGCCGGGGATCGCACGCCTTCGCCGGTGGCTCGATGCCCGAGGTTGGACGCCCTGGGCATTCCAGGAGCGGACCTGGGAGGCCTATGCCGGTGGAAGAAGCGGGCTCGTGCACGTCCCGACCGGAAGCGGCAAGACCTGGGCCGCCTGGTTCGGGCCGCTCGCGGAGATGCTCGACGAGGCGGCGGGGGGGGATGCGCTGGACACCGTCCGCGTGCTGCACGTGTCACCACTCCGATCCGTCGGCCGGGACATCAGTGCGGCGCTCGAACAACCGATCGCGGGGCTCGACGTCGAACTCGCGGTGGGGGTGCGGACCGGCGACACCACGCCGGCGGAACGGGCTCGTCAACGGAAGCGGCTCCCCCCGACGCTGGTCACGACCCCCGAATCGTTGAGCCTTCTTCTGGCTCAGAAGGATGCCGCGCGGCGCTTTCGCGATCTTCAGTGCGTCATCGTCGACGAGTGGCACGAACTGATGGCGACCAAGCGCGGCGTCCAGGTCGAACTGGCCCTTGCCAGGCTTCGTCGAATGTCGCCGGGGCTGCGGAGCTGGGGACTCTCCGCCACCTTCCGCGACCCCGACGCGGCGGCGCGTCGACTCTGCGGCGTCGGTTCCGACGACTCGCCGCCACTGGTGATCCACGACGAGATCGATCGACCCGTCGTGGTGCGAAGCCTGCTGCCCGACGATGCGGAAGCCCTTCCGTGGGCCGGGCACCTCGGCATGCGGATGGCTCCGAAGTTGCTGGAATTCCTCGAACCGGACGTGCCGACGCTCATCTTCACCAACACCCGCTCGCAGGCCGAACGGTGGTACGAGGAGATCGTCAAGGCGCGGCCCGACTGGATCGAGCGGCTCGCGTTGCATCATGGTTCGATCGACCGCGAGGTCCGGACCCGGGTCGAGGCGGGTCTGAAGGACGGGACCATCACCCTCGCGGTCTGCACGTCGTCGCTCGACCTCGGCGTGGACTTCTCGCCGATCCGTCGGGTGGTTCAGATCGGTTCACCGAAGGGGATCGCCCGGTTGATCCAGCGGGCGGGGCGGAGCGGACATCGGCACGGTGAAGCCTGCGAAGTCGTCTGCGTGCCCACCCATGCGATGGAACTCGTCGAGATCGCCGCGGCCCGACAGGCGGTCGCCCGGCAGGAGATCGAAGCGCGTCCGGTCGTCGATGGAGCGCTCGACTGTCTGGTGCAGCATCTGGTGACGGTGGGGCTCGGGGGCGGCTTCGAGGCGGACGAACTCTTCGAGGAGATTCGCACCACCGCCAGCTACGCGGATCTCGACCGGGACGCGTTCGACTGGTGCGTCGGGCTCGCCGAACACGGCGGCTCGACGCTTCGTCGATACGAGAAATATCACCGGATCGTCCGGGGCGACGACGGTCGGTACACGGTTCCGGCTCGCCGGCTCGCCGCGATCCATCGTCTGAACATCGGCACGAT
>NZFT01000027.1 GCA_002690755.1 Phycisphaerae bacterium | reverse complement strand
GCGTTCGAGCAGGCCCTTCTCGGTCATGATCTGCATGAACTTGAGCACCGTGGTGTAGCCGACCTCCTGCCGCTGCGAGAGTTCTCCGTACACCTCGCGAACCGTGGCGGTACCGCGGTCCCAGATGATCGAGAGGATGTTGCATTCGGCTTCGGTCGGTCGTCGCCGACTCGGGTCGGGATTGGATTTCGGACGGGCCATCTCGGTATTGTGCTCCGGTGCTGCACGGGGTCATTCGCTTGACGGTCGGGTTCGTAGTGCCTCGTAGATTACGAATAAATTCGTCTGAAANTGCCATCACACGAATGAATTCGTGTTAATCGCGATGAACCCCCAGAATCGAGATTTAAGCGATCTCCGAATTGTTTATTATTGGACTTTAGTTCCGGGGGTCCCGCGGAGATCTGGCGGCGGCCCACGTCGTGTCATCACGTCTCATGCGATCGCGGGTGGCGTCGCCTGGACCGGCCTCTCGGTCGGTCGGATCGGCGGGAGGGGGGGTCGACTACCATGGTTGGTTCATGTCATTCGCAACCATCCCCGACATTCTCGAAGACCTCCGCGCCGGTCGCATGATCATGCTCGTGGACGACGAGAACCGCGAAAACGAAGGTGACTTCGTGGTCGCGGCCGAATTCGTCACCCCCGAGATCGTCAACTTCCTCACCCGGATCGGCGGCGGCTACCTCTGCGTCGCGGTGGACGGACCGACGTGTGAACGACTCGAACTCGGGCCGCAGGGGGCGATCAACACGAGTCTTCGGCAGACGCCCTTCACGATCTCGATCGACGGTCACCCCCGGCACGGGGTGGGGACGGGCATCAGCTCCAGCGATCGGGCCATCACCATCCGAATGATGGCCGATCCGACGGCCCGGGCCGATGACTTCGTACGACCCGGTCACATCAATCCACTTCGGGCCCGACCGGGGGGCGTGCTGGTCCGAACCGGTCAGACCGAGGGATCCGTCGACCTCTGCAAGCTCGCCGGACTTCACCCCGCGGCCGCGATCATCGAAGTCGTGAAGCCGGACGGGGAGATGGCGCGACTCCCCGATCTCGAGGTGATGTGCGAGGAACACGGAATGAAGATGTGCTCGGTGGAGCAGATCATCCAGCACCGGCTCGCGCAGGAAGCGATGGTCGAACGGTTCGACCCGGTCGGGGGACGGGACATCGAGACGCCGGAGGGCACCTTCCGACTCTTCTCGTGGCGAAGCAGCATCGATGCCCTGCCGCACATCGCCCTTTGTGCGGGCGGTGTCGGCGAACTCGGCACCAACGGTCATCCGGTCCACGACGACACGCCCACGCTGGTCCGAGTCCAGCGACGTGACCTGCTCGGCGACATCTTCGGCGTGGCCGGGGCCACCGAACGGGCCAGTCGGGACGATCTGATCGCCAGCCTTCGGGCGATTCGCGAGGCCGGCCGAGGCGCTCTCGTCTACCTGCGCCCCGAGTCTGGAAACGCCGAGATCTCCGGCGCCTTGCACGAAGTCGCGCGTCGGGAAGAGGACGTCAACGCCCCCGATCTCGCGCGTCCCGACGGCGTCGGCTCGAAGGTGATTCCCATGGATCAGCGCGAACTCGGGATCGGAAGCCAGATCCTCCGGGACCTCGGCCTCTCGAAGCTCCGACTGCTCACCAACCATCCACGTCCCTGGCCCACCCTGCACGGCTTCGGGCTCGAAGTGGTCGAGAGCGTTCCACTCGGGTGAGACGGTTCACGTCAACGCCGTGATCAGGCATCCGGTGGCAGGAACGCCTCCGCTTCGATCTCGACCAGCGCTTCGTCGACGAGCTTCGCCACCTCCACCAGGACGTTCGCCGGCCGGATGTCGTCGAACGCCGGTCCCATGACCGCGGCGATCTCCTCCCATCGGTCGATCGTGGTCGTGTAGATGCGGACCTTCACGATGTGGTCGAGCGACGCGCCGAACGCTTCGAGGGCCTCCTCGATCCGCTCGAGACAGCGCTGGGTCTGGGCGGTGAGCCCCTCCGGCCAGGTCCCGTCGGCATGGATGCCCACGCAGCCGGCCACCCAGATCATCGGACCGGCCTGGACCGCACGGCTGTAGCCCATGCGGGGTTCCCAGGGGGAATCGGTCTGGAGACGCCTTCGTCCGTCGGGGCCTTCGATCATGGTCAGACGTGGTGGGGAAGGCATCGGTCGCTCCTCGAGGTGGGCGGAAATCCGGACATCATAGGTCGAAGGATTCGCAAGCCTCACGATTCCGGCCTCGTGCGGACGCAGAGAACCCGGCTTGATGGGACAATGCCCCGGGGTTCTTCGGGAAGTCGATGCCGCGGGGTGGTCCCGCCGCCGCTTCACGCGAACCATGAGCAGGGAATCCCGAACCGGGATTTCGGGAGGGTTTCGCCGGATGCCAAGTCGTGGGATCTACAACGGTTCGATGATCGCGATGATCATGATGATCGCGGGGTTGGTCGTCGCCTTCGGGGGGGCCGATGGTGCCGCCGCCGAGTCGATCGACGATGGCGGCGAGCCGGGAACGCCCGTCTGCTGCGGTCCGACCGATCCGTGGTCGATGCGTCTGACCGGGGTGTCGCGAACCACGGCGTCGAGCACGGACGACACCGTCACGCCGGAGGCGGATCGCGAGATTCGCCGGCTTCTCGAAGCGATCGATGTTCAGACCCTCGCGCTGCGGGACTTCGTCTCCCGGGTTCGCATGGATACCTACGACGATCTCGCGGATGAGACCGAGAAGCGGTTCGGGCGGGTGTACATGGTGATGCCGACGCTCGTCGCGGAAGAGGCGCCGAAGCCCGATCCGTCCGCCGAGGTCGAGGCTCGGAAGCACCGCCGTGCCGCGATCGTCTTCGAGCGTTCGATCGAGCCGAGCGGGCGAGCGCGGGAACGACTCGAACACTTCGTACTCGACGACGGGGTGCTGAGCGACTACGACCACGAGGCCAAACGACTCGTTCGACGCCGGGTGGTCGAGCCTGGCGATCGTCGCGATCCACTTCGACTGGGTGACGGCCCCGTCCCCCTCCCGATCGGACAGCGAAGCGAGGACATCGTCCGACACTTCGACGTCACGCTGGCCGCCGCGGTCCCCACGCGGATCGCGAAGTCGGCCGAAGACGTGGTCGGCCTGCATCTCGTGCCCAAACCGGGAACCGAGATGGCGGAGAACCGCAAGATCGCGAGCATCGATCTCTGGCTCGTCGGCGAAGACCACCTCCCTTTCGCGGTGGAACTTCGGGAACGTGACGGCGATCGCACCACGGTCCGGTTCTTCGACCCCGTGCTGAACGCCGGGATCGACGAGGCCGCCCGGCGCTGGCTCGAGGCCCCCGAAGTCGACCCGAAGGTCTGGAGGATCGAGTCCAAGTGAATCGAAGACGCCCCCGAATCAGGCCCATGTTCCGGCGGACCGTGACGCTCCTCGCCGGGGTCGCGACGCTCTCGCTGCCGTCGACGGCGGTGGGGCAGGAGCAGGCCCTCGTGCCGGGGGCGATCGCGCCTTCCCCGCTCGTCGTCGAAGCGATGAAGGCGGACTGGTTGACGCCCGAGGAGCGGGCGTCGATGCGTCGCCGTCACGGAACCTGGCGGCTCGAAGACGTGAGGGACGACGGCCCCGGCCGGGCCCGCGTCGCGATGGGACTCGGTCGCTGGGATCTGGTCGCGGACTCGAACGACGCGCCGGTCGAACTTCGAGCCGAGGCGATGCGGCGACTGGGACGATCGGAGGAAGGGATCGCCCTGCTTGAGGCGGCGGACATCGATGAATCGAACGCGGCCGCGATGGAGGCCGCTCGCGCCCGACTGCTTCATGCCCTCGGTCGTCGCGACGAGGCGCTGGACGCGGCCGCCAGCGCGATCCGAATCGCGGGCGCCGTTTCGCCCCCCGAGATCGGATCGAGTCTCGCGCAGGTGGATGCGATGCGGATCCGGCTCGATGCGGGTGGTGGTCGTCCCGAAGACTTCCAGACCATGCTCGATCGACTNGGTACGGCGCGGACCACGATCGACCGGCTCGATCCCCGGCCGCGGTTGATGGAAGGTCGGCTCCTGATCGAACGGTCCAGCATCGGAGAGGGGATCCCCGCCCTGCACGAGGCGCTGGCGCTGGATCCCAGGCTCGCCGCGTCCTGGTTCGATCTGGGAATGATCGCCCTGCGTTCCTTCGATTTCGACTCCGCGGAGCGGGCGGCGGCGACGCTCGATCGTCTCCACCGGCTGCTCGAGGTCGACGGCGAGCCGTCGACGGGGCATCCGCTGGCGACGCTCATTCGAGCCCGCAGTGCGATGACCCGCAACGATCCCGACCTCGCGGTGGAGTTTCTGGACGAGCTTCTAACGCAGCATCCGCGAATGCCCGAGGCACTCGCGCTGCGGGCCGCGGCGGCGGCGGTCCGGTACGACCTGACCGAGGAGGCGGACTGGCTGGCTCGACTCGACGAGATCGAACCCGACTCACCCTTGGGCTGGTACGAGGTCGGTTCCGCGCTCTCCTTCGACCGTCAGTACGGGGAGGCCGCGGAAGCCCTCGCGGAGGCGATTCGACGCCGTCCCGCGTGGTCGGCGCCACACGTCGAACTCGGCCTGCTCGAGATGCAGTCGGGCCGGGATGCGGCGGCGCGGTTCGCCCTGGACACCGCGACGAGGCTCGATCCCTACAACAAGCGGGCGGCGTTCAGCGAATTCCTGCTCGAGGAGATNGAGGGCTTCGAAGTGCTCGAGAGCGAGCATTTCGTGCTGAAGTACCGGCCCGGCGTGGACGAGGTGGTCGCCAAGGGCATGCTCGGTCCGCTGGAGGAGATGCACGCGGATCTCGCCACCCGCTTCCGGCACGAGCCCGATCAGAAGACGGTGATCGAGTTGATGCCGGATCACAAGTTCTTCGCGGTCCGGATCACGGGGATGCCGGCGATCCACACCATCGCCGCCTGCACCGGTCCGTTGATCGCGATCGAAGTTCCCCGGGAAGGCCCGCCCGACAAGCATCTCGGTCTCTTCGACTGGTTGCGGGTGCTTCGTCACGAGTACGCGCACACCATCACCCTCAGCCAGACCCGGAACCGGATTCCGCACTGGCTCACCGAGGCGGCGGCAGTGAGCATCGAGGGCGTGCCTCGCGACTATCGGATCGCGAGCCAGCTCGCGGAGCGATGGAAACGGGACGATCTCTTCGATCTCGACGAGATCAACTGGGCGTTCGTTCGGCCCAAGCGGCCCGGGGATCGCAGCTTCGCATACGCGCAGGGTCACTGGATGGTCGAGTTCATGAACGAACGCTGGGGNGAGTCGGCGCTGGTCGAGTTGATCGACCTGTACTTCGACGGGGTCCAGGAGAAGGACGCCATTCCGCGAGCCCTAGGCGTCTCCCGCGACGACTTCCACCGCGACTTCATCGACTGGGCGGGAACCCAGGTCCGAGGCTGGGGACTCGATCCCTCGCCCTCGCTCGACGAACTCGCGGACCGGGTCCGGATGCGGGATCCCGGTCAGGTCGAAGGACTCGAAGCGGCGAAGCAGGCGCGACTCGCCCGGATCGCGGACCTCGTCGCGGGGGAGATCGGACGTCCGCTCCGGCCGGGTGAATCCGCCGAGGCGGCCCGGACGGTCGGTGAGGCGTGGCCGACGCTCCAGCGACCACCGGTCGAGATCGGGGACGACGATCTTCGGGCCCTCCTGCTGGAATTCCCCGACCATCCGGATCTGCTCGAACTCACGATCCGTCGTCGGATGCGGGCCGATGCGACGGTCGACGAAGGGGTTCGGGAGATGCTCGAACGCTACGCGACGGTCCGACCGGTCGATCCCTACCCGCACCGGGTGCTCGCCCGGGACCTGCTCGACGGCGAGGACCCGACGCGGGCGATCCCNCATCTGGTCGAACTCGATCTTCGAAGCGTCAAGGACAACAGCTTCGCGCTCGAGATCGCGCGGCTCTCCCGGCAGATCGGAGCGCGGCAGGAGGCGCACGAAGCGGCGGAGCGCGGCGTGCGGATGAATCCGTATCACGCGGCGAATCGCGAACTCGCGGCGGCCTGTGCGGTCGAGGCGGGGGAACTCGCGGCGGCCCGCCGTCACATCGAGGCGCTCGTGGTGCTGGAGCCCGAAGAACCGCGACATGCCCGCCGGATGGAGGCGATCGAGCGGCTCCTCGAACGAGACCGCTGAATCGACCGCTGAGGTCGGGATCGAGCGAACCTTCGCCCGGTTTCGTTCGAATCTCAGGTTCCGGGACCTGATTCGAACGATCCCGAGGGAATCTCGGCCGAGGTCGGGGAGGGATCACTGCGTTTGGAGCGTCCGGATCTACACTCGATTCGCTCGCATCGTTTCCTGAAACAGGAGTGGTAGACCGCGTGTCGCGACCCGTCAGTGAATCTCGATCGGCCTTCGCCGCCCTTTCGAAGCCTCCGTGGGGGTGGGCTTCGACGGCGGCGGTGGTCGTGGCGGCGTCATCGGCGTCGGCGGACGGCCCGTTTCTGTTCGGTCCGCCGCAGGTGGTCACGATGCCGACGCCCCATTCCCCGACGATGGTCGCGGTCGCCGACCTCGATGGGGACGGTGATCCGGATCTGGTGGTCGCCGGTCGGAACTCGGAAGGGTTCGCATACCTCGTCCCGAACGAGAACGGTGTCCTCGGAACACCGGTCGAACTGGTGACCGGCGGACAGACGGACTGGGTGGAGATCGCGGACCTCGACGGAGACGGCCATCTGGACCTCTGCTTCGCGGTCCGCTCGTTGCGGGGGAGACTGTCGGTGCTTCGTGGATTCGGCGACGGTACGTTCGCGGAATTCGAGGAGATCCGACTGGGACGCGAACCTCGGGCCCTGGTCGTCGACGATCTCGACGGCGACGGCGACCCGGACATCGCGGCGATGAATCATCGTCTGCCGATCATCGAGATTCTGTTCAACGACGGAACCGGGGTCTTCGAGCGCGGCGCGGACGTCGCGATCGCCGAGGCGGAGGTGGGTCATCCCTATCCGCAGGCGATCGACACCGTGGACCTCGACCGCGACGGAGACCGGGATCTGGTGGTGATCGCGACCGGTGCGAGTCGGGCCTGCGTGGTCCTCAACCGAGGCGACGGCACCTTCGAACCGGATGCGGGATGGCGACCGCCCCGGGTCGCCGGCGAGATCGGTGGCATGACCAACCTCGGGATCGGCGANGTCGACGCCGACGGCGACGAGGACTTCGTCGTCCCGCTGATTCTGCTCGACTCCCCCTCGCATCTCGGCGTGTTCGAGAACGGTGGGGCATCGACCGGCATCGAACTGCAGCGGGAACGGGCCTTTCCCGCGACCCAGCTCGGTTACGCCTACGCGGTCGCGCTCGGCGATCTCGACGGCGACGACGATCTCGATGCGGTGGTGGGCCACGCCCTTCCCGGTCCGGTGATGGCGCTCGACAACCGGACGGTGCCCGTGGCCGACGGTGGTGATGGACGGGTGACCTTCGAGCCTCCCCAGCAGATCGGTTCCGACAGCTTCTTCCGGGCCGTGCTCGTCACGGATCTCGATGGTGACTGCGATCAGGACGTCCTGGCGGTCGAATTGATCTCGCATTCGGTCTGGTTCCTGCCGAATCTCACGCCCCAGGAAGGGGCGGATTGCGGTGACGGATTCGTCTCCCGGACGGGTCGGACCGCGACGCCCACGACGCCGATGAATTCGCCTTCGGGCTTCGCGATCGATCGCGAGGCGATCGGCGATCTGAATGGTGACGGCGTGTTCACGGGAGTCGACGTGGCGTTGTTTCTCGAGACCGTGGGCGGCGACGTCCATGCCGATTCCGGCAAGGCGCCGGACGTGGCGGAAGGAGGACGTCGACCATGAACGTCTCCCTCATCCGGCTGTTCGTGCTGGTCACCATGGTCTCGCTGTTCGCCTCCGTGGCCCGGGGCCAGGACGCCTGCGGCCCCGATCGGCCGCCCTGCGACGAACCGCACGACGGGCCCGGCTGTCTTCAGCCGCAATGCTGTGAACTGGTCTGCAAGATCGATGTCTTCTGCTGCGAAGTGATCTGGGACGAGACCTGCGTCGAACAGGCCGGTGAACTCTGCGGCGACGTGTACTGCCCCGATCTCGGGGGATGCCTGGAGATCCACGACACCGGTGGCTGTCTCGACGAAGCGTGCTGCGAGCTGGTGAGAATGCACGATCCCTTCTGCGGGTACGGGACCTGGGACGAGATCTGCGTCGCGGAGGCCGAGTCCTGGTGCGCCGGGACCTTCGAATGCCCGATCGTTCCGCCGCCCGGTGCCCGCGCGGAAGGCGAGCCGTGCTTCGAGCGACTCAACGACGGGTGTGGCGGGGGCGCCACCGAGATCAACGCCACGACGATCGCCTGTGGCGACGTCATCTACGGGAAGACCACCACCAGTGTGCCGCGGGACGTCGACTGGTTCCGGCTCCCGGAGACCCGCGACGGGCCGGTGGTGGTCCGGCTGGAGACGGAATTCCCCGCCCGAATGCTGATCGTCACCGGATCGTGCGAAGGACCGATCAGCGTGCTCGATCGGCGACCCGTCGATCCGTGCGGAAACGACGAGTGGATCATCGACCTGCCGCAGGGCGAGTACCACCTCGTCGTCGAGGCTGGTGCGGACGGGCGGTCGCTTCGGTCGGGACTGCCCTGCGACGAGATCGATCCGAAGAATCCACCGGACGACGACGCGGAACCTCTTCCGCGGACCTACGGGCTTCACTATCTGCTCGAGCTCGCCTGCACCGCCGCGCCCTGCCCCGGCGACCTCGACGGCGACGGTCGGGTCGATGGCGTCGACCTCGGGCTGCTCTTCGCGGCCTGGGGAGACTGCAACGGCGTGTGTCCGGCGGACTTCGACGGCGACGGCACGGTCGATGGTCAGGATCTGGGCGGGCTCTTCGTCGGCTGGGGCGTCTGCCCCTGAACATCGGGGGGTATCACCGCGGGGTTGGCGTAATTCGCTGGCATCGGGCGTGGGATCGCTCACAATGAGGCAGGAGAACAGATCCATGATTCCCGAATCCCTCGCCCGCCGCGTCCTGCTCGTCACGATTCTCTCGAACCTGTCCGCCGCGACCCTCGCGCAGGATCTTTTCGTGGAGTCGAAGGAGAGCATCGTCGATCAGTCGCTCGTGGTCTCGGTGCCTTTCGACGGAACCCTCATCGGTGACTACGACGCGAAGACCAATCCCGACGGAACGCAGACCCGCCCGGGCCTGTTCGGAGGGAGCGGCAACATTCCGGTCGAATACAGCGCCGTCTTCGCCATCGATTCGCCGGCTTCGCAGTCGCAGCCATCGGGCCTGATCACCATCGACGCGGTCGACATCGCCGACGGGATTCTCGGGATCGACGGCTTCGAGTTCGACCTGCTGTCGGGTGGAAGCGTTTCGGTCGGCGTGGATCTGGCGATCGTCCTCCAGACGTTCCGGACCTACTCGCCGTTCTCGATCTACCCCGGTGGTTTCGAGATTCCGATTCCGCTGCCGTCCGGGACGATCCTGAGTCTGGTGATCCGCTCGGAGTCGCCCGCGGACGTGCTCGTCGCACCGGTCGGCGACACCTACGAATTCGATTCAGTGCTTCCCGGAATCATCGCGGTGGAGATCGACTTCGGCGCCGGTGCCCAGGCCTTCGAGATCCCCTTCGCGGTCCCGTTCACGGGCACCCTCGAGATCGGCGCGAGCGAGACCGTCCTTGTGCTTTCGAGCGAGGTCGAGGTCAATGGTGACCAGGAGGTCGAATTCCCGCCGTTCGAGGAGATCCCGTTGGAGCTGCCGACCTTTCCGCCGGGCGACGAGACCGCCGGGGTGCTCCTCGGAGGCACGATCACCAGCGTCGCGGCCACGGCCGACCTGTCCGTGCAGATCATCGCCTCCGGTCAGACTTCGCAGAATCCCGCGGACTTCAACGACGACGGGATCGTCAACGGCGCCGATCTCGGTTTCATGATCAGCGCCTGGGGCGTCTGCATCGGATGTCCCGAGGATCTCAACTTCGACGGCGTCGTCAACGGTTCGGATCTCGGGCTCTTCATCGCCGCCTGGACGGGCTGAGACGAGCGACTCGCTTCACAGCAGGCTGGGAAGGGCGTCGAGGTCGAGGTTTCCACCACACAGCACGACGCCGACCCGCTGGAATCCGTGACGCCGGAATCCATCGTCGTCGAGGGCGGCGATGCCCACCGCCGCGCTGGGTTCGATCACCAGTTTCGCGCGTTCCATCACCAGTCTCAGAGCCTTGCGAATGCGCGTTTCGGGCACCGTCACGATGTCGTCGACGAGGTCCCGGATCACGGGGAAGGTTCGTTCGCCGAGGGTGGTGCGAAGACCGTCGGCGATGGTGGAGGTCGGATCGCCTCGATGTGATTCGATGCGTCCCGATCGTCGGGACCGCGCCGCATCGTCGACCAGTTCCGGTTCGGCGCCGATCACCTTGATTCCGGGCGCGATCGCCTTCACGCAGATCGCGATGCCGGCGATCATCCCGCCGCCGCCGACCGGGACCACGATCGCATCGAGATCGGGCACCTGCCCAAGCAGCTCGAGGGCGATGGTTCCCTGTCCGGCGATGATCCGGTCGTCGTCGTAGGGCGGGACGATGCTGCCGCCGGTCTCCGCCGCGACGCGTTCGCAGGTCGCGAGCCGCTGTTCGAGGGTGGGCTCGCAGTCGTGGACGATTCCGCCGTATTCCAGCACCGCATTGCGTTTCACGACCGGGGCGTTGGTCGGCATCACGATGTGGGCGGGGATGCCGCGTCGCTTCGCGGCCCAGGCCAGGGCCTGGGCGTGGTTTCCCGAGGAGTGGGTGACCACGCCGGAGGCCGCGACCTCGTCGCCGAGCGAGAACACCGCGTTGGTCGCACCTCGCGCCTTGAAGGCACCGACCTTCTGGAGGTTTTCGCATTTGAGGTGGATCTCCGCGTCGGCGACGTCGTCGATTCTGCCGCAGGTGAGCACCGGGGTTCGGTGCACGTACGGCTCGATCCGTCGGGCGGCGGCGCGGATGTCCTCGATGGTGGGAGCGTTTGAATCACGGTGGGCCATCTCCGGATTCTAGACGGACGCGGACCGTGGACCGGCGGTCGGAACGGGAGTCGGGGCCGCCACCGTGCTACCATTCGGCAGCCACTCGGGGCGTCGCGGTTCCAAGAACCGTGTACTGAGATGCACCCGTTGAACCTGATCCGGCTGGTACCGGCGGAGGGAAGTGGCCCGTGGCGTCATCGACGCGCGGCCTCTCCGCGACGGACCAGTCCCTTCGGCCCCCCCGGGCCCGATCGGAGTCTGAGATGATCACCCCACCCACCGAAGATCCGCGCTGGCGATTCCCGATTCACGGCGCTGAGGATCCCTCCTCGACCGGGGAAGGCACGACCCCCGGGTCGTTCGCCCATCGCGCCGACATCGGCGGACCACTCACCTTCAGTTCGCCCGACACGCCCGGCATGCCCGGCCCCAGCACGTCGACGGCCTGGGACTTCCTGCCCGCCGGCTGGACCATCGAGGCGACCGACGGTCCGGAATCCGGTTGTGGTGGACACAATCGCGCGGCGATCGGCGACTGGATCCGGGCGATTCCGCCCGCCGGGTTCGAGGCGATCACCCAGCTCGAACAGGCCCGACTGGGCGTGGTCACGCCGGAGATGACGCGGGTCGCCGAACGGGAACCCCATCTCACGGCCTTCCAAGTCCGGGACGAGGTCGCATCGGGCCGCATGGTGATTCCCGCGAACCGGAACCACCTCGAATTCGAACTCGATCCGATGGCGATCGGCCGCGCTTCCAAGACCAAGATCAACGCGAACATGGGCGCATCTCCGGTCAGCAGTTCCACCGACGAGGAGGTCGAGAAGCTCAAGTGGGCCGAACGCTGGGCCGCGGACACCGTGATGGATCTTTCCACCGGTGGCGATCTCGACGCGACCCGCGAGGCGATCATCCGCAACTCCACGGTGCCGATCGGCACCGTGCCCATCTACTCGATGATCATCGGACGGAAGATCGAGGATCTCGACGAACCCATGATCATGGAGACCCTGGAGCATCAGGCGGCGCAGGGCGTCGACTACTTCACGATCCACGCCGGCGTCCGGAAGGCGCACATCCCGCTCGTTCGCGATCGCCTGATCGGAATCGTCAGCCGCGGCGGATCGCTGCTCGCGAAGTGGATGCTCACGCACGACGCCGAGAATCCCATGTACACCGCCTGGGAACGGATCTGCGAGATCATGCGGCGTCACGACGTCACCTTCTCGATCGGTGACGGGCTCCGACCCGGCGGCCTCGCGGATGCGACCGACGCGGCCCAGCTCGGAGAGCTGGAGGCGCTCGGTGAACTCACCGAACGCGCCTGGCGCTGCGGGGTGCAGGTCATGATCGAGGGTCCGGGTCACGTCCCGTTCGATCAGATCGAATTCAACATGAAACTGCAGCGTCGCCTCTGCCATGGGGCGCCGTTCTACGTGCTCGGCCCGCTGGTCACGGACATGTTCCCCGGCTACGACCACATCACGTCGTGCATCGGGGCGACGGCGGCGGCGTATCACGGGGCGTCGATGCTCTGCTATGTCACCCCGAAGGAGCACCTCGGACTGCCCAAGCGAGACGACGTGAAGCAGGGTTGCATCGCGTACAAGATCGCCGCCCACTCCGCGGACATCGCGTTGGGCATTCCCGGGACCCGTGACAACGACGACGAACTCACCAAGGCCCGAGCGGCGCTGAACTGGCAGAAGCACTTCGATCTCTCCTTCGACCCCGACACGGCGCGGGCGTACCACGACGAAGACCTCGACGTGGACACGGACTTCTGCGCGATGTGCGGTCACGACTGGTGCAGCGTCCGGATCTCCAAGGAGATCCAGGAGTTCGCCAGCGGCAAGGCCGAGGGCTTCGATCGCGGCAAGACGGTCCGGTCCGATGCGCTCACCGCGGAGCAGCAGGAGATCCTCGAGAAGCGCGGGGTCCTGAGCCCCGATGAGATCCACAAACTCGCCAACAAGGCGAAGAAGAAACTGCCGACCGACCACGGGAAGGCGAACTGCCACTCCGACTTCGTCGATCCCGACGAGGCGAAGCGGATCCAGGGCGAGACGCTCGTTCAGCTCAACGTGGCCCCGGCCCATAACCTTCCAAGTCACGACCCGTTGATCTGACCGCGATCGAAGTGCAACGGCGTTCCTCGTCGTGGTGTCCGAGAATGCCACGTCCACGCCGTTGAAAACCATTTCATGGTCTTCTCGCGTGACTCCTCGTGGACTTGGACTATCTTCTTCTTCGGGGAGGGATGTCGCCTTGAGAGATTCGCATGCGAGTTTCGGTAATTATTCCCGCCTACAACGCCGCATCGGTGATCACGTCCACGCTCGACACGATCGGGGCGCAGACGGCGCCGCCGTTCGAAGTCCTGGTGGTCGATGACGGGTCCCTGGACGACACCGCCGAGGTCGCTCGGCGACACCCGGTCGTGACCCGGGTGATCACACGAGAGAACGGGGGAATCTGTCCGGCTCGGAACGATGCGATCGAGCAGGCTCGGGGGGATCTGGTCTTCAACATCGATGCAGACGACCTCTGGCATCCGCTCTACATCGAACGCATGTCCGAAATGATGACTGGACACCCAGAAGCTGCCAGCGGGTTTTCGGCCTACTCATGTTGGCTCTTTCCCGCGGAAGAACCGGAACCCTTCGACATGGAGGTTCCGGCCGAGACTCGGTTCCACAGAGCCGCAGACTTTGTGGAGACCAAGACGACCGGGCTGCCGATTCTTCCGAGTTTCCACGTCATTCGGCGCGAAGCCCTTCTGAAGATTGGAAGCCGGCCGTACGTGGAGAATCATCGACAGGGTGAGGCGCTGTATCTGGTCGGAATCCTCGCGGCGATGGCGCCGGTCGTCGAGCACGTCGCGTCGCTTGGTCGTTATCGAATGCACAGCGACGCCGTGACCGGCGATGAGATCGACGCGGCGAGAAAGATAATCCCCTGCGTCGAAGACCTTCGAAGCGCAGTGCGCCAGCGTTCAGATCTGGAGATTACGCTCGAGAATCGGGATCACATCGACGAATTCGTGGCCTCGTGGACTCGCCGCTGTGCTCGCCGACTGGGCGGCAATGGGCATCTGTCCGAAGGGCGGTCGCTGTTGATTCGTTCGTTGCTCCGCGGGGATCGGAAAGCCGGTGCGATGGCGGTAGCGTCATTCGTCCCAGGACTCAAGCATCGGGTCTGGTGCGATTCCTGGCGCCCCGCGAGCGTGCGTCGGGCCGAAGGGACCGCGGCGTGGTCCGCGCCCGCTGATTCCACGCAGAGCCGTTGACTATCATGCGGGTGGCGTCGAATGGACTTCGGCTCCGTCCGGCGGCTCAGACGGGCTGCGATGGCGATTTGGCGGTGGTGAAGCGACATGAACAGATCCGAATCAGATCCAGATCGGGGTCGGGACGGCGAGCGCCCTCCGGCATTGGGAGTCGTGGAGGAATCGGCGGTTGACGATCAGCCCGGTCTTCTGGACCTTCCGGACATGCGGTTTCCGGAACTCTACATCTGGCTCATCTTCGTCAGCAGTCTCGACATCATGCTGACGTGGGTGATTCTCAGGGACGGGGGCAGCGAGGTGAATCCCGTGGCTCGCCTGGTGATCGACGCGTGGGGACTCAACGGCGCGATCCTCTTCAAGTTCGGTCTGATCCTCTTCGTCATCATCGCCTGCGAGGTGATCTCCCGGGCCCGTCCGCACGTCGCACGACTGCTGATCTGGTTCGGTGTGCTGATCAGTTCGTTTCCGCCGGTATGGTCGGTGACGCTGCTCGCGTTGTACGGCGGCGGCGAGGTCTGAGCGGATCTCCGCGAATCGAGACGTCGATGACGGCATCGGCACCGATCCGTTCTTCGGATCAGCGGGCCGCCATGGCCTTCTCGATCGCCGCGACGCTCTTCGGGATTCCGCTGGTCAGATTCACGCATCCCTCCCGCGTCACGACGACGTCGTCTTCGATTCGAACGCCGAAGTTCTCGTCGGGCAGGTAGATTCCCGGCTCGATGGTGATGACGGCACCCGCCTTCAACGGTCCCTTCGGGGTGATGTCGTGGACCTCGAGGCCGAGATGATGCCCGATGCCGTGGAAGAAGCGGTCGCCGTAGCCGGCCTTGGTGATGATGTCGCGGGACGCCTTGTCGATCTGCGCGAACGTGCAGCCGGCCTTCACCGCCTTGGTCGACGCCTTGAGGGCCCGGAGCACCAGTTCGTAGATCTCCCGCTGCCGCTCGGTGAATCGACCGCTCGCCGGAATGGTGCGGGTCACGTCCGCGGTGTAGCCGCCGAAGTCGGCGCCGGAGTCGATCACGATGAGGTCGCTCGTTCCGAGCGACGCCTTGTTGGCGGTGTAATGAAGGACGGTTCCGTTGAGGCCGGCACCGACGATCGTGTTGTAGCCCGGGCCGCGGGATCCGTTCGAGCGGTAGCCGTGTTCGAGCGTCTCCATGACGTCCCACTCGGTCATTCCNGGNCGCACCGTNCGNAGCATCTCGAGGTAGGCGATCTTCGAGATGTCNCAGGCATGNCGGATCATGGCCTGTTCGGACCTGCTNTTCACGGCGCGGAGATTCGCGATGATTCCGGTGCAGTCCTCGATCACGATGTCGGTGTATCGATCGGCCAGACTTCGGAACGTCTCGAGATCCGGAGAGACGTCCTGGTCGAGCCGGCCGAAGGGGTGCAGGCAGGCGACCCGGCGGGTGCGTTGGAGGCATTCGTTGAGGACGATTCCCAACCGGCCGAGTCGGAAGACCATGCGGATCCCGTATCGCTCGCGAAGCGGTGTGCCGATCTCCTCGCGAAGACCGTCCCACTTCTCGACTTCCGGGTCGAGCGGTCGAAGGAGCAGCGTGCATTCCCGTCCCGCCGGCGCCGTGGGGTCGAGCACCAGGATCGCGCCGGGCTCGTCGGTGATGCCGGTCAGATATTCGAAGTGGGGGTGCGGTCGATACGCACCATGCAGGGCGGCATCGCCACCACCGGCGTGGATCATTCCGATCCGGTTCTTCAATCCCTTGAGGACCCGGGCTCGTCGCTTCGCGAATTCATCGAGCGGGATCTCTGGCGTCCGAACGGAGGCGGGCTTCGAAGGCATCGGTGGTTTCCTGGAGTGGTGGCTGAAGTCCCGCCATTGAATCCGAAACCATGGTGCCCGTCCACCGGCGTCCCGACGCCCGCACCGATCAACCGGTCGCAGCGCCGTTCTTCTCGAGGATCCGGTTGGCGTAGTCGGTCATGCCGTCACGCAGCTGTTCGAACGAGTCGAGCACGTACAGGATCGGCTGGAACTCGTCGATCTCGAAGTCGGTGTCACACACCATGTCAAGGTCGAACGGACGGCGTTCGACCTGGACGTTCTCGAGGGCGTGACGACTCTCGCCCGGCGACGAGATCAGACCGGACCCGTAGAGCTTGAGCTTGGAATCCTCTCGGATCAGGCCGAACTCCACGGTGAACCAGAAGAGCCTCGCGAGGCGGGTCATGTCGTCCGGATCGGTCGCGGTGAGCGCCGCCCGGCCGTAGGTCTGCAGGAAGTCGGCGAAGATCGGATCCGCGTGCAGGGGGACGTGCCCGAAGACGTCGTGGAAGATGTCGGGTTCGGGGAGGTAGTCGATGGCNTNCTTNGANCGNATNACGATGGTCGTNGGAAANCTCCGTTCNGCNAGNCANGCGAAGAAGGCNTTNGCCGGNAGNTANCCCGGNACCGCGCGNCTCTGCCANCCCGTNAGTTCNCNCAGGAANCGATTGATCGANTGNTCNCCTTCNAGNTGGGGNATGTGNTCNCGCACGAGNTNGATGGCGCGGGCGCCGTCGAGGTAGACGTTGGACGCGCGATCCGCGAGAAACTCCATCTGCCGGTCGTACAACGTCTGCCAGGTCTGCTGGTTCTCCTCGGAATAGCCTTCGTAGCGTTGTGCGATGAAGAAGGCCGCCGGATCTTCGAATCCCGGTTCGCCGAATCGGTCGGCGGTGGCCTGTGCCGCCCGTGCTTCGGGGCCGTCGATCATGTCGTTGTTCAGGTTCGGCATCTTCATGGCGGAGCTTCCGGATGTGCGTCGGGGATCCGTCCCATGATAGACGAGAATCCGGACCGGTTCGTCGTGGTTTCGCCATGTGCCGGCGTTCGAGCTCGAGGATTCAGATGGCCGGGCCGGTGTCGACCGGGAAGGACGGCGCGGAGCCGTCGAGCACGTTGGCGATGTCCGCGATGCAGATCCGGGTCAACTCCATGCGATCTTCGACCGTCGCCGATCCGATGTGCGGAAGCAGGACGACGTTGCCCGCATCGAGCAGGCGAGGATCGATCTTCGGTTCGTGTTCGAAGACGTCGAGTCCGGCGCCGTGGATCCGTCCCGCATGCAGGGCCTCTGCGAGCGCCCCCTCATCCACCACCGGCCCGCGACTCACGTTCACCAGCACGGCGGTCCGCTTCATCAGGCCGATCGTCCGGGCATTCATCAGATGTCGAGTGGAGGAGTTGAGGCTCGTGGTGAGGACGACGGCGTCGGCCAGAGGCAGGCCGGCATCGAGCGTGACTCTGGAGGCGGAGATGGGTGGTCCATGAAGATCCGGTTTCTCGGAACGGGCGGTGTAGAGGACGCGCATGTGCCAACCGATGGCTCGGCGGGCCACGGCCGCACCGATTCTCCCGGCACCGACCACGAGCAACGTGCCACCCGTCAATCGGTGGCCGAGAAGCAGCTTCGAGTCGTAGCCTCCCCATGACCCCGATTCCGCCAGCGTGATGCCCGCTCGAAGGCGACGCGTCGTCGCGAGCAGGAGCGTCCACGCGATGTCGGCGGTGGGCTCGACCATCGGCGGGGGCCCGTTGCACACCAGGACGCTGCGTTCATGGCACGCGGCGAGATCGATGTTGTCGATGCCGACGGCGTAGTTCGAGATCACGCGAAGGGCGGGGCCCGCGGCGTCGAGAAATGCGGCGTCGATGGTGACGGTGAGTGGAGCAAGCACCGCGGTCGCGCCACGGACGATCTCTCGGACCCGCTCCGGCGGAAGCGAGCCGGCATCCGGCGTGATCGTGATTTCGGACCGGTGGATTCCACGTTGCAGGAGGAGCGACAGTGGATCGCCGACGCAATCGAGCAGGACGTGGATCCGCCTCGCTCCGGGTCGTGGGTTCTTGGTTCGTCCGGGTGGCTGGCTCATGAGCGTGGAGGCGGGGCAGGATCGATGCCATCCGAGGTTCTTCCCACGACCATCATCTGGACATGGCGTCGGAAGCTCTCGGGCTTGTGGAAATCGTGGAATGGACGAGACCGGACCGGATCCATCATCGGTGGTTGCCGGACCGCCTTCCGGAGTGCTTCCGCAAGCGCTTTCGGGTCACGGCAGTCCACCTCGGTGCCCAGCCCGAACGATCGGATGCAGTCGCCGATGTAACCATAGTTCGATCCGAGTACCGGACGTCCCATCTGCGCCGCGGTGTGGAGGACCCCCGACGCACCGAAGTGCTGCGGGTAACAGGCGGTCACGATGTCGCAGGCCCGGAATGCGGCCGAGTAGGCCAACGCGTCGACGGCCTCGTCGATGATTCGAATCCGACCGGTGTCGAGATCCCCGGGCCGCCTCGCCACCGCGTTCCGAACCGGCTCGGAACAGCGGCCGACGATGAGGAGGGTTCCTTCTGATTCCGCGGGCCAGGCGTCGACGAGTCGGTGGGTCCCCTTGCGGTCGGCGTGTTCCCCGGCGGCGAGGAAGACGGGTCGATCGTGCTCGATGCCGAATCGATTTCGAGCATCACGCTTTGAGATGTCGGCGGGGATCTGGGCGTTGCCCGGGAGCAGCGTGACCGCGCGTCGTGGACCCATCGCATCGTCGATCCGATGATCGAGCGCGGCGACTCGAGCGGAGGTTCTTCGCAAACGACGCCGAATGATTTCCCGTCTCACGGCGAATCGGATCCCGCGGCCTCCATAGCCCACGTAAGGCTGGTGCAGGATCAGAGAGGTTTCTTTCGAACGGAGCAAGTCGTGAGCGCTCGAACGTCCACCGAGGNAGAACGCCACGGCGTCGGCACTCGGCACCACCACTCGATCCGCACGCGTCCTCGTGATCTCCCTGGAGATCGAATCGACTTCAAGGCCGCCGTGGCGGTCATCGATTCGAGCATGTCCGGCGTCGGGCCCGGTCAGCGTCCGACACACCTCGATTCGGTCTTCGGCGATCCCCTCCGTCGCGATTTCGAGCATTCGTCGTGGTGATTCGGCATCCGAGTCGCTGACGGCCAGGATCACCTCGTGATCGGTGGCCCCGAGTGCGGTCGCGATGTCCCGGGCGAAGAAGAGGTGGTGGCCGGTCCACTTCGATTCGGCGACCAGGATTCTCACGGCGCGGACTCGAGCATCGACTCGATCACGCTGCATGCGACATCGCCTGACTCGACGAGGTTCTGAAACTCGATCCGGGCGATCTCGAATCGACCCCGGACATCGAAGCCGAGCGAGTCCACGCCCACGATCTTCGGATCCTCCAGTTCGACCTCGGCCGNTCGAAGNACCAGNCGNCGAAGATCGTCGCCGGCNGATTCGTTGAATCTCCGNCAGATCGNGGGTTCGTNCTCGGCGAGCGGNTTCGGCTGCATCATGGCCTCACCGTCGATCGCCAGATCCTGAAACTTGCAGAAGTCGATGGTCATCGTGGCCCAGCGCACGTCGGGCGGGTCTCCGTGGTAGATCCGCCATCGGTCCGCCAGCTCGCCATCGGCACCGGACTCCTCGAATCGATCGAGAGTGACCATGAGTTGGATGACGTCGTGGTCGCGGTCGTCAGGTTCTTCGGGAAGATGGAGCGCGCAGTCGGTCGATCGGAGCATGGACTCCATCACCGAGGCCACGAGTCGACCATCGGGCGCGACCACGACCCGGATCGGCATGTACTCCGTGTCGAACCGAAGCAGGCCGGAAAGGTTTCCGCGGAGGAATGCGATCGCCGGGCGAAGTTGTTCAGGAATCTCCATCGTCTGATTCTAAGGGGCATCCCTCGGGACCGACCCGTGGATCGAACGAATCTCCGATCGGGAAGTACACTCGACGGCATGTCCCTGATCTGCGTTTCCATCTTCGTCGACTCGCCGGATGACGTCCCGACCGCGCTCGGGCGGGCTGCGGACGCCGTCGCCGAGGGCGCGCGGATGATCGAATGGCGTCTCGACGCGGTCGCCGAGGATCCGGACGGCCTGCCGGCGATTCTTGAACTTCTTCGGGAATCTCCGGCGCCGTGCATCGCGACGATCCGGGCCGAGGCGGAGGGCGGGACCTGGGACGGAAACGAGCAGGATCGCATTTCGATCCTCGAAGCGATGGGCACCGCCGAGAACCCTCCCGCGTACATCGATCTCGAGCAGGCGGCGTGGGGTCGAAGCGCGAATCTTCGGCAGAAGGTGAAACTCGCGATCGACCATGAGGCACAGGTCCGGGACATCTCCTCCCGTCTGATCGTCTCGAGTCATGACTTCGGTGGGCGGCCCGCGAACCTCCTCGCCCGGGTCGCGGAGATGATCGAAAACGATGCCTGCGCGGTTGGAAAGATCGTTTTCACGGCTCGCAGCGTCCGCGACAACCTCGAGGTCTTCGATCTGCTGACCGAGCGGCAGAAGCCGATGATCGCGTTGTGCATGGGC
>NZFT01000026.1:7157-34186 GCA_002690755.1 Phycisphaerae bacterium | reverse complement strand
CGCTTGCCATAGCCGTTCTCGGTCACGGTGAGCAGGTCGGTGTCGTCCTCGGCTCGAACCAGTCCGACGACCTTGTCGGCGGCGGCGAGGTCGATGCCCTTGACGCCCGCCGCGGCACGTCCCATGACCCGGGCGTCGTTCTCGTCGAAGCGGATGGCCATGCCGCGCGAGGTCGCGAGCAGGACATGGTCGTCGCCTCGGGTGAGCACCACGCCGACGAGGTGGTCGTCGTCGTTGAGATTGAGGGCGATGATCCCGCTTCGGTTGACGTTGCGGAAATCCTTGAGCGAAGTCCGCTTCACCCGGCCGGCGCCGGTCGCGAAGAAGAGGTAGTCCTCGCTCTTCTCGAAGTCGCTGATCGGCAGGAAGAACCGGACCGATTCGCCGTCCTTGAGGTCGAGCACGTTCGCGATCGATCGTCCCTTGCTGGTCCGGCCGGCTTCCGGGATCTGCCAGACCCGGATCTTGAAGACCCGTCCGGTGTCCGTGAAGCAGAGCAGGTCGTGGTGGGTGCTCGCGGTGAAGATGTGTTCCGTGAAGTCGCCCTCGCGTGCATCGCCGCCCCTGATGCCGACGCCGCCTCGTCCCTGCTGACGGTAGGTGTCGACGGGCAGTCGCTTGATCCAGCCGCTGTGGGTGATGGTGACCACCACGCGGTGCTCCTGGATCAGCTCCTCCATCTCGAAGCCTTCGATCTCGCCGTCCTCGATGTCGGTACGCCGGGTGTCCGCGAACTTCTCGCGGATCTCGAGGCAGTCCTCGCGAATCAGCTGACGCACGATCTCGTCATCGGCCAGGATCGCTTCGTAGCCCTGGATCTCCTCGTGGATCGACCGGAGTTCGCCGGCGAGCTTCTCGATCTCCAGACCGGTGAGCTGGATGAGACGGAGCGCGCCGATCGCCTCCGCCTGAACGCGGGTGAGCAGGGCGCCGATCGCGCCGTCGACCTCCGCATTCGCCGCNTCGAGCAGTCGCTGCGGGATCAGGGGTGCGTAGNCGTGGTCGGCCGGGATCTGGAACCGACGTTCCATCAATCGGTCGATCGCCTCTTCCCGGGTCCGGCTGGCGCGGATCAGGCGGATCACCTCGTCGATGTCGCAGACCGCGTAGATCAGGCCTTCGAGCTTGTGCGCCTGCTGACGAGCCTGCCGCAGCAGGAACTCGGTGCGACGGCGGATCACGTCGCGGCGATGCTCGATCCAGTAGTCGATCAGCGCTCGAAGATCGAGCGTTCGAGGCTGGCTGTTGACCAGGGCGATGTTGATGATCGAGAACGTCGACTGGAGCGGGGTGAACTGGTAGATCTGACGTTCGACGACGTCGGGGTTCCCGCCCTTCTTGAGGACCACGAGAATTCGCGTGCGGGCGTCGCGGCCGGAGTGGTTCCGCACGTCGGAGATCTCGGGGATCTTCCCGGTCTTCGCGGCCTCCACGATCTTCTCGATCAGGCTGCTCTGATTCACCTGATACGGAATCTCGTCGATGATCAGGACGTCGCGGCCGTTCTGGATCTCCTGTCGCACGCGTCCCCGCACCGTGATGCGACCGCGTCCGGTGGTGTAGGCCTGCACGATGCCCTGTCGACCGACGATCACGCCCCCGGTGGGGAAGTCGGGACCGGGCACCGTCTGAAGGAGTTCGGAGAGCGGGAGATCGGGATCGTCGAGGACGCGGATCACCGCATCGCAGATCTCGCCCGCGTTGTGCGGAGGCATGGAACTCGCCATGCCGACCGCGATGCCGCTCGACCCGTTGACCAGCAGGCTGGGGAACTTCGCGGGCAGGACCACGGGTTCCATCAGGCGTTCGTCGTAGTTCGCCTTGAAGTCCACCGTCTCGTACTTGAGGTCCTCGAGCATCGCGACCGCGGCCGCGGTCATCCGGGATTCGGTGTACCGCATCGCGGCCGGAGGGTCGCCCTCGATCGAACCGAAGTTCCCCTGTTTGTCGATGAGCAGGCAGCGGGTCTTCCAGTCCTGGCCGAGGTTGACCAGGGTCGGATAGATCACCGATTCGCCGTGCGGGTGGTAGTTGCCCGAGGTGTCGCCGGCGATCTTCGCGTTCTTGATGTGCTTGCGGCCGGGCGACAGGTTGAGGTCGTTCATCGCGACGAGGATTCGCCGCTGCGATGGCTTGAGACCGTCGCGCACGTCGGGCAGCGCGCGGTCCATGATCGTGCTCATCGCGTAGGTGAGGTACGAGTCGTGGAGTTCGCGTTCGATCTCCAGATCGACGACCTCACCGATGGCGCCGGCCGCCGAAGCGTCGTCGGTGCCGTCGTTTTCCGGGGTCGGTTCGGGCGTGGTCGAGTCTTCGCTCATGCGGGTCGTCGCTGCTCTCGAAAGGTCGTCGGAAAGACGGGGGGGGAGTCCTTCGGCGGGCTCGCCGGCGAAGGGTTTTCCGGACGCCGAATTCTACCGGAAACAACCCCTCCGCGGGGTCTTCCGGTCGCCTTCGATCGGAGGTTTCACGCGGGTTTTCCGGCGGTCGGGAAGGAAGACGATGCGGTCACGTCGACGGGGCGAGCAGCGCGACGTACTCGATGTTGCCCGGGACCCCGCGACGCTTCGCGGTCTTGCCCCCCACGAGGGGCGAAGCGGAGGCGCCGAGAACCTCCGCACCCAGCTCCGGCATCGTCTGAAGTACCGCCTCGAGGACCCGAGGCGCGTGTTCCTGCGGAAGAAACCCCCGGTCGAGGAGGTCCTTCTCGTCCGGCGCGAGCTCGTAGTGGGGCTTCACGAGCGTGAGGATCCGGCGCGCCCCGGCGGGGTCGAGCCACCGCAGCGCCGCCGGGATCGCCAGTCGCTGCGGGGTCCAGGCGAGATCGATCACCACGAGGTCGACGCCGCCCTCCGGTGGATCGTCGTGAAGGGCGTTCGTCCGTTCCCGGGTCTCGACCCGGGCGTCCTGCCGGAGCGGCCAGGCGAGTACGCCTCGGCCGGTATCGATCGCCACCACTCGAGATGCGCCGCGTTGCAGGAGGCAGTCCGTGAATCCACCGACGTTCGCGCCGAAGTCCGCGCAGCGGAACCCCGTCACGTCGAGTTCGAACGCATCGAGACCGTGTTCGAGCTTCAGTCCCGCGCGACTCGCGAAGCGGCGTTCGGATCCCGCGGCGTCCGTCACCCGTCGGTTCCGGGCTCGGGCGGGGTGGGGCCCGAGGCCTCCGGGGCCTCGCCGATTCCGACGATCGCGATGCCCGCCGCGTCCGCGGCGGCGATCACCTTCGGACGATCCGCGAGGATCACGCGTCCGGCGCCCAGCGCGATGCAGGTGCACCCCGCCTCGGCGGCGTTGCGGATGGTTCGTTCGCCGATCGTGGGCACGTCCGAGCGGGTGTCGTGGGTCGGCGACGCGGTCTTGAGGAGCGTCCAGCCGCCGCGGGGGCAGAGTTCGGCGGTGCGGGCGATCATCCGATCGGTGCCCTCGACCGCCTCCACGCTGATCACGTCGCGCTGGCGGACCGCGATCGCCTGGCCGATCTCGAGTTCGCTGGTACGCGTGAGGAGCGGCCAGCCGAACTCGACGTCGCCGGCTTCGTCGGCGGTGGGCCGTCGCGTCGTGCAGACGCCGGCGGTGGCGAGGTGTTCCCGGAGATAGGTGGTGGAATCCACGAGATTGAGTCCGCGAGCGTTGAGCTGGTCGGCGAGGGTCTTCAGAAGTGTGGCGGAGCGGCGATCGAACCGCAACTTCCGATACCAGAGATCGATGACGAACAGGTCGGGGATCTCCCGGAGCATCTCGAGCTTGAAGCGTCGGCGATGCATCACGTTCTTGCCGACCCGGCCGATCAGGATGGAGTCCCCGCAGCCCGCCCGCTTCGCGGCCCGCACCCAGCCGGTCGGTCGCAGGAAGCCCACTTCGCGGAATTCGTCGCACGAGGCGGGAAAGGCCGGGTCGTACATGCCGCGAAGGCCGAGGCCGATCACTCGTCGCCCCGCCGCACGCACCCCTTCGGCGGTGAGTCGCGGCAGGTCGCCCTGGCCGGCGATGATCGCGGTGGCGTCCATGGGGGAAGCGTACCGGCGGTCGGTCCCGCGTCGTCGGCGGGAACCGGCCGGATCAGGTCTCCAGTTCGGCGAGCGGGGGGATCAGGTCGGACTGCGACAGTCCGTGGCCCTTGTCCGTCGCGAGATCGTGCAGCACCTTGATGGGATCACGGTCGATCGCGAGCAGCTGGCGAATCGCCGGTCGAATGAACTTCTGTTCGATGCCGTGCTCGATCATCGCGAGGAGCGGGTCGAAGTACCCGTGGTCGTTCACGATCCCCATGGGCTTGTCGTGTTCGGAAAGCAACCGACCCACGAGGGTCTCGAAGAGTTCCTCGTACGTCCCCAGACCGCCGGGAAGAACCAGGAACGCGTCCCCGCGTTCGACCATGATCCGCTTCCGTTCCCGCATCGTCTCGACGGTGACGAGTTCGGTGCATCCGTCGAACGCGACTTCGAGGGTCGCGAGATGGTTCGTGATGACGCCGACGACCTCGCCGCCCGCGGCGGCGCAGGCGCGGGCCACGTCGCCCATCAGGCCGGTCGAGCCGCCGCCGTAGACGAGGGTGCGGCCCCGGGCCGCGATCTCCCGGCCGACGATCTCGGCGGTCCGGGTGAAGTGGGGGTCGAGGGAGGAGGAACTGGAACAGTAGACGGCGACGAATTTCATGAATGGACAGGGTAGCGGACCGGCTCGTGGCACGAGGGTCGGGTTGGCCGGGCGGATACCATGCACGGATGCTCGGACCGACCCTCTTCTCCATCCCGTTCGGTTTTCTGATCGCCGCGCCGCTCACCGCCCTGCTGATCCGGATCGGTCGACGTGCCGGGACGCTGGATTCGCAGGGCACGGCGGGACACGCCAAGACGCTCCGAGCGGTTCCCAACATCGGCGGGATCGCGATCGCGTCCGCGACGCTGGGGCCGCTCGCGATCGGCCTGATCGTGCTCGCGTTCGCGCCGGGCATGCTCGGTTCGTTCGGGGTCACCGCGGATTCGTTCGCGGGTCGGCTCGACAGCGAGCGGGCGGCCTGGTGGACCATCGTGATCGGCGGCCTCGTCATGCACGCGGTCGGTCTCTATGACGATCGTCGGGCGCTTCCACCGCTCCCGAAGCTCTTCGTCCAGCTCGGGGTGGCCGCAGCGGTCGTGGTGATCGGCGGGCTCCGGCTCTTCACCGTGCTCGACGCCTTCGGCGGGGCGGGGATGGCCCTGTCCGCGACGCTCACCGTGGCCTGGATCGTGGTGATCTGCAACGCGATCAACTTCCTCGACAACATGGATGGTCTGGCGGGGGGCGTCGCCGCGATTGCGGCCGCGATCTTCATGGCGGCCACCATCATCAACGGGCAGTGGTTCACCGCCGCCGCCTTCGGGCTGCTCTGCGGCGGCCTCATGGGCTTCCTCGTCTACAACGTCCCGCCGGCGCGGATCTTCCTCGGCGACGGCGGCTCGCTGGTCATCGGCTGGCTGCTCGCGACGCTGACCGTTCGAACCACCTTCGTCGACACCGCGGATCCCGACTTCGCACTCGGCAGCGCGTGGTACGGCGTGCTCATGCCGGTGATCGTGCTCGCGATTCCCATCTACGACCTCGTGTCGGTCAGCCTGATCCGGATCCGGCAGGGACGCAGTCCGCTGGTCGGCGATCAACAGCATCTGTCGCACCGGCTCGTGGGGCTCGGCCTGTCGCGTCGGTCCGCGGTGCTGGTCATCTGGGGGCTTTCCGCCGCGACCGGGATCGGGGGCATCGTCCTCGGCTCCGTGCAGCCGTGGCAGGCGGTGATGATCGGGGCGCAGACCGCGTCGATCCTGCTGGTCCTCGGGCTGCTCGAATCCGGCGCCCGGCGTCGACGTGACGGAGTCGGCGGTTGACGGGCCGCGTGGACGTCCCGGATCGGCCGTCGGACGTCGAGGCGACGACGGCCCCCGCGGTGATCGCCATGCTGATCGCGGGCCTCGGCTCGCTCCGGCTCCTCGTTCCGTTCGCGCCCGATCGCCTTTTCGACGTGGACCCGGCGAGCGTCGCAGGCCCGTTTCCCGCGGTGGGATCCGCGGGCTCGCTGCTGCTCGACGCGATCCTCGTCGCGCTTGCCGGAATCGGACTTGCGATCGCGTCGCGCCGGCAAGGCCTCGATCGCTTGATGATCCTGCTGCTCCTGCTTCCGCTTCCGGCGGTCGTGTGGCACGGCTGGTCCGACCTGCTCGACGCGTGGCGGGGATTCGACTGGTTCGCCGCGGTGGCGGCGGGCGTCGCCCTCGCGCACCTCGTCCGGACGCCGTCGATCCGTCGGGCGGTGCTTGCGATCGTGCTCGCCGCGATCGCGGCCAACGTCGTACGCGGGCTGCATCAGGTCTTCATCGAGCACCCCGACACCGTGGCGTTCTTCGACGCGAACCGGGATGCGATCTTCGCGGCCCGCGGGTGGTCGGCCGACTCGCCGGCGGCGTTGATCTACGAACGCCGGCTTCGGCAGCCGGAGGCCATCGGATGGATCGGCTTCTCCAACGTCCTGAGCGGGCTGCTCGCGGCCGGCGGGGTGCTCGCGATCGGGTTGCTGGTCGCGGCCCGAAAGCTGGGGGCCGGCGAACATCGAGGCGCGGGCGGGCCCGTCATGCTCGGGGTCGCCGGCACCGGCTGCCTGCTGCTGGTCGGATTGAACGGATCGAAAGGGGCGATCGCCGCCGCCGCCATCGGCGTCCTCGGCCTGCTCCTGCTGCTCGGGCCGCTGCGGGAGGCGTTCCTTCGGCGTTCGGGTTCGTGGTTGCTCGCCGTCGGCACGCTCGCCTTCGTCGCGATCGTGTTTCGCGGCCTGCTTCCCGAGGACTTCGCGGGCGATCGCTCGTTGCTCTTCCGGTGGCACTACCTGCAGGGCGGGGTCGCGATGTTCCTCGAGCATCCGTGGCTGGGCGTCGGGCCCGACGGGTTCCAGAATGCCTACCTCGCGACGCGGCCGATCCGCAGTCCCGAAAGCGTGGCGAGCGCGCATTCCGTCGTCATCGACTGGATCACCGGTCTGGGCGTCTCGGGCTTCGCGTGGCTCGGTGTGGCTGGTCTCGTGATGATTCGACACGAAGCGCCGGGCTCGGATGGGTCAGACCCGAAAACGATGTTGGGCGCACCACTTGCGATGGTCGCCGGGCTGATGGCGTTGATCGCGGTCCTCCTGCAGGACTGGGTCGAAGGCCCGCTCCTCGGCGACGGCCTCGCGGTCCGGGTCGCGGCGATTCTGGCGGCGGTGATCACCGCCGTGGCGGCATGGTCGGTCTCCTCCCGACTCGCCGACGGGTTCGTCCGGGGTGTCGCCGTGGCTGCGGTCGGGGTCGTGGTGGCCCAGTCCCAGATCGAGATGCTGCTCTGGCAGCCCGGCGCCCTCGTCGCATGCTGGGCGTTGCTCGCAAGTGCCGGGGGGGCCGGGGGTCGTGGGATCGGTACGGGGGCGGGTCGGCCCGGTGGAGGTTCGCTCGTGATCCCCGTGCTCTTCGTGGTGATCGCCGGCGTCATGGCATTCGGGGCGTTGCGTGACGGCGTTGCCACGGCGCAGGCCGCGCGTTCCATCTCCGGACTTCATCGAACGCCGGGTGACGGACGTCCGCTCCCCTCGGCGGATGAACGCCGCAATGCCGCGGAATCGCTGGTCGTGGATCTCGTCGAACGTGGTGCTTGGAACGATTCTCGACGCGTACGCGGCGCGATCACGTTGTTCATGACGGCCGGTACCGACGCCGATCGACGACGGGCGGCGGCCATCGCCGNCGCGTGGTTCGACGCACGACCCGAGGTCGCGTCGGCGGCGGCGAATGCATCGGTGCTGGAGGCGNTCGCGATCGCCTCTTCCGATCCGGACGACGGACGCGAGGCGGTCGTCGCGATCGAGCGGGTNATCGAGTTCGATCCNNACGACGCGNGNTGGCGGCTTCGNCTNGCGGANCGNCTCGNNNCGCTCGGNCGTTGTGATGAGGCGATCGNNGCNNTCGANGAGGCGATCNGGCTCGANGCGACNCAGTCNCTCGANCCGCTTTCGCAGTTCGGNNCNGAACAGGNNCGNCGCGTGGACGCNNTNCGNTCGGCCTGTGNNTCGNGNGTCGACTGATCGGANGCGNCGGNTCACTCNGGAAGCAGGATCTCGCCGATNGTCCGGGAGAACGTCACGCCNCGGCTCGGNGGNAANCGNTCGGCGCCNTCGTCNCGNAGNCCGGGTGCGTGATGGGCGAGATAGGTGTCGAAGGCGACGCGATCGGGGAAGCGGTACCGCACCGTCACCGTCGTCTCCTCCTCCTCCGGCTCCGTCCAACGCACGACTTCGGCGCGATCCGCGCCGCCGTCGAGCACCGCCCGCATGTGTCCGAACCGCAACCAGTGGACGAACTCCTCGGCGACGTCGTGTTCCTCGAAACGAGCGGTGACGGTGTAGGCGATCGGCATGTCGGCATTCGACCATCCCGCAGGCCGGCCGCGGGCGTCATCGAACGTTCGTCAACAATCGAAGGGATCGAAACCAGCCTCAGGGGTCGTCAGGGGCCTTCGGGGCCTGCCTCCGCGATCGCGTCGAGGACCTGGCTCGGCGTGTAGGCGTCGCTCTTCCAGATCTCGGCCCCATCCCGCCCGTAGACGACGAGGAGCGGAATCGTGCGGCGGGCGGCTTCGATCAGCTTCGCCCGGCCGTCCGGGTTGTCGCCGGTGAGGTCGATCTTCATGGGCACCACGTCGGGACGATCGAGCGCGGCGACGACGCCTTCGGTCTGCAGGACCGTGGCTTCGAGCGTCTTGCAGTTCAGGCACCATTCCGCGGTGAAGTCGAGGACCACCACCTTGTCCTCGGCGACCGCGGTCGCGAAGCGTTCGGGGGTGTAATAGATCCAGTCGATCGGGCCCTTCGCGGTCATGGTCAGGCCGACCCAGATGGAAAGCGACGTGATGAAGCCGCCCACGATGGTGAAGACGATCCGCGGGGGCCATCGATCCGCGATCCGCCAGGTCTGGACGAGCAGCCAGACGCCGGAGGCCAGGGCGGCCGCGGTCACGAACCACCAGTAGAGGCGACTGGGGGGTTCGCCCGGAACGACGGTCAGGCCGGAGATCCCGCTGCCCACGAAGTAGATGCCGGCGGCGAGGAGCAGCAGGCCCATCACCTGCTTGACGACCTCGCTCGCCTTGCCCGTCCGCGGCATCTTCTTCACCAGATCGGGGAAGGCACTGAGCACGAGGTAGGGGATCGCCATGCCGGTGCCGATCGAACCGAACACCGTGAGCACCGTTCCGGGCGACTGGGTCGTCGCCCAGGCGGCCGCGGCGCCCATCAACGGCGCGGTGCACGGGGTCGAGAGGATCGCGGTCATGATGCCGAACACGAAGGAGCCGCCGAGGGTGTCGTGGCTCGTCTGGACCGCGTAGAACCGGGCCGGCAGCTGGATCGTGAAGAACCCCGCCATGCCGATCGCCATCACCACGATGATCGCGCCGACGCTGATCGTGAAGATCGGATACTGGAAGAGCTCGCTGATCGACTGGAAGCTCTTCAGACCGGCGATCATCCCACCCAGCACCATCCAGAAGAAGATGACGCCCACCGACATCGAGACGCCGAGGGTGAAGCACCGGCGGCGATTCTCCGCCACGGCGCTGAGGCCCATGATCTTCAGGGGGATGACCGGGAGGACGCAGGGGGTGAGATTCAGGAGCAGGCCGCCGACCGCGGCGACCAGGAGCAGCAGGAGGAAACCGCCGGTGCCCGCGGCGTCGACCGAGAAGGCCAGTCCGAACACGTCGAATTCGATGATGTCCGCGGCGACCGCACCCCCCCGGATCGCGGCGAAGATCGCCGGATCGAACGCCGCGAACGCCGGATCGTCCTCATTGGTCGCGCCACCGCCGCCTGAGGTCGAGATCTCGAGGGACCGGGTCAGCGAGACTTCGGCGGGGGCGAGGCAGTTCCGGTCGTCGCAGGTCTGGAATCCCACGTCGATGGTGAGGTCATAAGTGCCCGGTGCGGCGTCCTCGTCCACGGTGACGGGCACGAGGATCGCGACCCGTCCTTCATAAACCGCGTACTTGATCGGGCCATCGCCGAGATCGGCAAGCACGCCGTGGATTTCCGGCCAGGTCGAGAATCCGTCGTGAATCGTGAACGGCGCGACCTCCGCCGAAGGGATCGCGATCGTGGTCCGGATCGCCCCGTCGAATTCGGCGAGATCATCGGGCGCGGATCCCGGCCCGGGCCAGACGTGCCATCCGGCTTCCATGTCGAGGATCACCGCGACGACGACGTCGCCGCCGGGGGCCGCCGAGTTCCGGGACAGGAGCATCTCGGTGCCGACCCGGTCGCGGGAATCGTTGAACCCCGGGTCGTCGTTTCCAGTGATGCCGAAGTCGAATTGGGCGAGGGCGGGCGAACCGGTCAGAACGATGGTTCCGAACAGGGTCGCCGCGAGAATCGCCAGGAGTCGTTCGAGGATGCTGGTTCGGTGTCGCATGGACGTGAAATGGTACGACGTTCCCGGGCGGGGACGCGGTCGGATTCGAACCCGGACGCTCGATTCGGCCCCTTGATTCCGCACCGATAATCGAGGTCGGGCTCCGGTTTCGGGATCTCGGCGAGCGAATCGGCGTCCCGAGGCCTTCTCCGGGGGCGAACCTCAAGCCCGGCCGAACCGACGGCCGATGATTCAACAGTGCGGGGTGGCCCTCGCGTGGGCAGGAGGCCGACGCGAAGCCCCGACCGCCGCACCGGAGAAGCGTTTCCCATGTCCGATTCCGAGATGCTTGATCAGTCCGACGTCGACACCCTCATGGAAGCCGTCGAGTCGGGGGATCTTCGCGAAGAGCAACGACCCGCTCGGATCTTCTCCCGTTTCCGAAGGGATCACGAGAAGGTCGAGATCCGCGTCTACGACTTCAAGCGTCCGGAGCGGATCGGCAAGGATCAGATGCGGACCCTGCGGACCCTGCACGAGGCCTTCGCCCGCGGGTTCGGCGCGCAGATATCCGGTTTCATCCGCTCGATCGTGGAAGTCCGGGTCGCCAGTGCCGAGCAGATGACCTACGCGGAATTCATCGGAAGCCTGCCGAATCCGACCTGCTTCACCCTGCTCGACTGCCCGCCGCTCGGGGGGCAGATCTGCATGGACATCAGTCCACTCGTGGTGTATCCGCTGGTCGAGCGGCTGCTCGGCGGGACGAACCAGAGTCTCCTCGTCCCGAAGCGTCCGCTCACCGGGATCGAATCCAGGTTGATGCGGCAGGTGCTCGACCTCGGCATGAACGCCCTCACCGAGGCGTGGTCCGGCGTCAAGCAGATCGACTTCGGGATCTCGGCGATGGAATCGAACCCGCAGCTGGTCGAGATCGTTCCGCCGAACGAAGTCGTGGTCATGATCGGGTTCGAGATCCGCCTCGGAAGCCGGGTCGGTGACGGGGTGGGAACCATGAGCCTCTGCATTCCCTACAACGTGATCGAGCCGGTGATGGAGGATCTCAGCACCGAGAACTGGTTCGTCGCGGGCGAGGCCGGCATCCATGGTGCGGAGCAGGCGATCGTCTCCAAGCTGCACGATTCGACGGTTCAGGTCGAGGCGACGCTGGCCGAAACCTCCATGACGCTGGCCGATCTCGGCCGCCTGGAAGTCGGGGACGTCATCACCACGGATCGAAGGGCGGATCAGCCGGTCGCGGTGAGCATCGCGGGGCGTCCGAAGTTCGAAGCGACGCTCGGCCAGCACCGGGGAAAGCGGGCCTTACGCATCGTGGATTCCGCAAACTCCGGAAAAAACCCGGACGTAGCCGTCGATTTGGCATCGTAGAGCCGGTTTTTCAGCGAAACATCAGTCACTCGTGGCGGGGTCCGGGTATCCTCCCGGATCGGCCTCGCGTCATCGAGGTCGTGGTCCCGTCCGTCGTCCGACGCCGGGAAAGGATGATTCGCCGATGCAGATGAACGCTTTTGACAACAGCGCATCGGACCGACAAGGGTTCGGGTTTTCAGTTTGAGCCATTTTTCCGGCCATCCTGAACGCACGATCACCCGCGACGGTGCACGATCGAACCGGCAATCCCGGTTCATCGTGGAAGTTGCGAACCGACCCGTCTCGGCGGCTCGGTTCGGACGTGAATCACCTGCTCGTACGGAGATCGTCACCATGCGGTGATGAATCTCCACAGGACGACTCCGACCGCATCACGGTCGGCTCGACGGGCCACGCTCCCTTGCCGGGAAGCGTGGCTCGCTTCGTGTGACGGGAACACGACTTCCGGGGACGCGGGGGAGACGACACCGCTCGGCCGACGGGGGCCGACGACAACCCGATCTGAGCCACAGGCTCGACATCCCAGGGAGCGGCGGGCGATCACCCGTCCGAAGCAGCAGACGACATGAATCCAGAAACCCTTCGAATCCTCGACTCCATCGCACGTGACCGGAACATCGATCGGGAGCTCCTCATCGAGGATCTCGAGCAGGCGATGGTCAGTGCGGCCCGGAAGCACTTCAACTCGCTCGACACCGAGGAATTCGGATGTCAGATGGACCGCCTCAGCGGTGCGATCCGCCTCTGGCGGAACGTCGAAGGTGAAGGCATCGAGGAGATCCCGCTCGCCGCGATGGGCCGCATTCCCGCCCAGACCGCGAAGCAGGTGATGATCCAGCGATTCCGCGAGGACGAGCGCAACAGTCTCCTCGAGGAGTTCGCGAAGCGTCAGGGCGAGGTCGTGACCGGTGCCGCGCAGCGGTACGAGGGCGGAGCGCTGGTCGTGCAGATCGATCGGGCCGAGGGTTTCATGCCGCGCAGCGAGCAGATCCCGGGAGAACAGTTCCATCCGGGTGACCGCGTCCGCTGCCTGATCCTCGACGTCCGTGACGCCGGCAATCAGGTCAAGATCGTCCTCAGCCGCTCGCATCCGGACTTCATCCAGCGTCTCTTCGAGCAGGAAGTGCCCGAGGTCAGCGAGCGGGTGATCGAAATCAAGGCGATGGCCCGAGAGGCCGGCTTCCGAACGAAGCTCGCGGTCAGCTCGATCGATTCGAAGGTCGATGCGGTCGGTGCGTGCGTCGGGGTCCGCGGAAGCCGCATTCGGAACATCGTCGACGAACTCAACGGTGAGAAGATCGACATCGTCCGATGGAACGAATCCAGTCAGGTCCTCATCGCCAATGCGTTGAAGCCCGCGGAGGTCGAAGAGGTCAGCCTCTGCTTCGAACTCGGCCGGGCCACGATCATCGTTCGAGAGGATCAGCTTTCGCTGGCCATCGGCCGTCGAGGTCAGAACGTGCGGCTCGCCGCCCGGTTGACCGGCTGGGACATCGACATCCTCACTCCGGACGAGTTCGCGAAGGGCCTTGAGAATCTCGAGAGCACGGTTCGCAGCGTCGAGGGCGTCACGGAAGAGATGCTCGATCGGATGGGGGCGCTCGGCATGATCAGCGTCTTCGACATCGAAGAGGTGGGCGAGGGCGTCCTCGTCGACGACCTGGAGCTTCCCGAGGATCTCGCGGCGACCATCGTCGAGCGGGCCGCGACGCGGGCCCACGAGATCTCGGAGGAACAGGAGAAGGCGAAGGCCGAAGCCGAGGCGAAGGCCTCCGAAGAGCAGTCGGCGGACGCCATCCTGTCGGCGACCGACGCCGACGCGGAATCCTCGGCGGCGTCGATCCTGGGTGGTGGCTCGGCACCCGAGCCGGCCGCGGCCGCCGACGCGACGGATGCGACGGATGCGACGGAAACGCCCGAGGCGACGGAGGCGGATGCCGCGGCGGAAGCCTCGGCCGACGCCCTGCTTGGTGGTGGTGGGGATGCCCCGGCGGAGACGCCGCGTCCCGGGGGCGGCGAGGCGTGATCGATGGGGGGTGACGGTCGATGGATCGGCCGGATCGCCCGGAAGTTGATTCGGCAGGAACGAAGAAACGATGAAACGATGAAACGATGAACTGATCGACGGTCCGCGAGTGCGGAAGTCCACATTCGCGAGGAGAACCACGTGGCCACGAAGAAGAAGAAGACGACCACTCTCAGAGTGCACACGCTCGCCAAGGAACTCGGCGTGTCCAGCAAGGACATCATCGCCAAGTGCGTGGCCGAAGACATCCCCGACATCACCAACCACATGTCGGCGGTCTCGGTGGGGCTGTCGCACACGGTGCGGGAGTGGTTCAGTGTCGCGGCCGAAGCGTCGACAACCGCCGTGGAGACCGCGGCCAAGGTCGATGTGGCGAAGGCCCGGGCCAAGGCGAAGAAGGCCACCAAGAAGGTCGCGGCACCGGAGGAGCCGAAGGTCGAGACGCCGGCGCCCGTGAAGAAGGTGGAAACCGTCGAGGATCCCAGCATGCCGCCGATCGCCGAGGTCGCCGCGGCGGCGGCCGCAGCCGCGGCGGCGGCGGCGGCGGCGGCGGAGAAACCGTCGGTCGACGCGCTGGACGGACCCGACGTCGTACCCATCGCCGAACCGGGCCAGGATCCCGTTTCCGAGCAGGTCGACCCGCCGGGAATCGCCGCCTCGGCGCCGGGAACGGATGCGCCGGACACACCGACGACCGGCACCGAGCCCGGGCCCGTGATGAACGTTCCCAGCCGACCCGACTCCGTGAGTCCGGTCGGCCCGAAGCTCGAGCAGCCGACCAAGGTTGCACTCAGTGGACCGAAGGTGATCCGGGTCGAGGAACCCGACAAGCTTCCGCCCCCGCGGCCGCGACAGCAGCCGAACGACGGCATGATGACCACGGGCGGTCCCCGCCGAGGTGGTGGCGCCGGCGGTGGTGAAATGGGCGACGGACGACGAGGCGGCGGCGGTGGTGGTGCGGCCGGCAAGGGGCGCAGTCCACGGCGACAGGGTGGCGACGGCCGAACGGGCCGCGCCGGTGGTGGCATGGGGGAGAACAAGGCGTTCCAGCCCTGGCGTGCCCAGGATCTCGCCGAGCGTGATCAGGCGTTGAAGCACTCACAGGGATTCTTCCGCCAGCATCGTCAGGACCGTTCGCGTGGTCGTGGCGGCGGCCGCCGCGGGCCCTCGGTGCCGGTGAAGCCCACCGGACCCGTGAAGATCTCGGAGCCGATCACCATCAAAGACCTTTCCGCCGCGACCGGCGTGAAGGGTGCCGAGATCGTCAAGAAGCTCTTCCTCGAAGGGATTCCGGCGACGATCAACTCCGCGATCGAGACCGAACGGGCCATCGAGATCATGATGGAGTACGAGATCGAGCTGCAGGTCGAGGAGGCGAAGACCGCGGCCGAAGTCATCGAAGAACGGTTCATGGCCCGGGAGCGGGGCGACGAACGGGGGCGAAGCCCGATCGTCACGATCCTCGGCCATGTGGATCACGGCAAGACTTCCCTGTTGGATCGAATCCGACAGACCAACGTCGCCGACGGTGAGGCCGGTGGCATCACCCAGGCGACGAGCGCGTTCCAGGTTCCGGTGAAGGCCGGCGAGAAGGAGCGGGTCGTCACATTCATCGACACCCCGGGCCACGAGGCGTTCACCGCGATGCGGGCCCGTGGTGCGAAGGTCACGGACGTGGTGGTGCTGGTGGTCGCCGCGGACGACGGCATCATGCCGCAGACCGCGGAGTCGATCAGTCACTCCAAGGCGGCGGGCGTGCCGCTGGTCGTCGCGTTGAACAAGATCGACAAGGCCGAAGCCACGGATGCCAACATCCAGCGGATCCTCGGTCAGCTCGCGGAACACGAACTCAACCCGACGGAGTGGGGCGGAGGCACCGAAGTCATCCGCACCAGTGCGATCGACGGCACCGGCGTTCAGGACCTGCTCGACATTCTCGACTATCAGGCCGACCTGCTCGAACTCAAGGGTGACTTCGACGGCAACGCGGAAGGCACCGTGCTCGAGGCCCAGGTCGAAGAGGGCCGCGGTCCGGTGGCCCGGATGCTGGTTCAGGAAGGCAGGCTCAACAAGGGCGACTTCATCGTGACCGGCCGGGGTTACGGCCGGGTCCGCGACATCGTCAACGATCACGGTGATCGCATCGCCTCCGCGGGTCCCTCGACCCCGGTGGCGATCAGCGGCATCGACCAGCTTCCGGACGCCGGCGACCGGTTCTTCGTCGTCGACTCGCTGAAGGAGGCGGAAGCCGCCGCCGAGGAGCGTCGTCGGCTCGAACGCGAGCGGGAGCTCGCCGCACCGAAGATCACCCTCGACAACATCTTCGACCACCTCGAGGAGGGGAAGAAGAAGGATCTCCCGCTCGTGGTCAAGGGCGACGTGCAGGGCTCGGTCGAGACGCTTCGCGCGGTGCTCGGCAAGATCGGCTCCGACGAGGTGAAGGTCTCTGTCAAGCACTCCGCGGTGGGCGGCATCAACGAGAGCGATGTGACGCTCGCGGAAGCGACGGGATCGATCGTGATCGGCTTCAACGTGACCACCACCGCGAAGGCGAGGCAGCTCGCCGAGAGCAAGGGCGTCGACATCCGGCTCTACGACGTCATCTACGACATCACCGACGACGTCGAGAAGGCCGCCTCCGGACTGCTCGATCCCGAGCTCAAGCTCGAGGTCCTCGGGCATGCCGAGGTCAAGGAGGTCTTCAGGGTCTCCAAGGTCGGGGCGATCGCCGGTTGCTACGTCACCGACGGCGTGGTCGAACGCAATGCCCAGATCCGAGTCACCCGCGACGGCATCGTCGTCGAGAAGGATCGTCGGCTCGACCAGCTCAAGCGATTCAAGGACGACGCCAAGGAAGTCAAGAGTGGCATGGAATGCGGCATGAAGATCGATGGCTACGACGACATCAAGGAAGGCGACGTGCTCGAGTGCTACAAGACGATCGCCGTGGCCCGGAGTCTTTGAGGGAATCTCATGGCGCGCCGTCGATTCCAGGAGACCCAGCACACGGAGCGGATCCGACCCAAGCAGGTCAGTTCCGTGTTGTCTCGTGTGATTCAGGAGCGGATCATCCGAGGCTTCGCGGATCCCCGGATCCGCGGGCTCGTCTCGGTGACCAAGGTCGAGCTCTCCGCCGATCTCCTGACGGCCTGGATCGGGATCTCGGTGCTTCCCGACAAGTACGAGACGCGAGTGCTCTCTGGCCTTCGAAGCGCCGATGGACTGTTCCGCAAACTCGTCCGTGATGAGACGTCGCTTCGCCGCGTTCCACGTCTCATCTTCCGGCTCGACACTTCGATGAAGGATGAAGCCGCGCTTGATGCGGCGATTCGCGACGGGATGGATTCCGCGGAGCGAGATGACGCGACGGAGACGGATCCTGCGGATCCGGATCGACGGGATGGTCCCGTCGACGCCGAAGCGTCGAACCCCGATCGGGACGGCGAGTTCTCGCCCGACCACTGATCACGAGGTGCGTTCGTGAAGACCAAATGGGCCAAGCCGACGAAGCTCTCGGCACTTCTGAAGAAGCATCGAGTCGCCGCGACGGAGTCGCCGTTGCCGGAGACCGTCTCCACCGAGGATCCGATCTCGGTTCTGATCCACTCATGGATGCTCTGGGAGGCGAGCACCGAGCACGCCTCCACCGCGATGACGAAGTTGATGGAGGCGAGGGTCGACGTCAACGAGATCCGCGTGTCGCTTCCGCACGAACTCGCGCCGGCGATCGGCAAGCGATATCCCCGCCTCGAGGAACGCCTCGGCGGGCTGAAGCGTTCGCTGCACGCCATCTACCTGCGACGACACGAGATCTCTCTCGACTACGTCCGGGAGAAGGGGAAGCGGGACGCGAAGGCGGAGATCGAATCGCTCGACGGCATCAATCCCTTCGTCTCGGGTCGACTGCTCAGGCTCTCGTTCGACGTTCATGCGATGCCGGCCGACGAACAGCTTTCGCTGCTCTTCCACGAACTGGGCGTGATCGACGAGGTCGTGGAGCACGAGACTCTTGCGACCTGGCTGGCATCCGCCGTCAAGGCCGACGAAGGACCGGCGGCCATCGAGGCGTTGCAGGCCGCGGTGGACGTGGCCTGGTCGGATGGGACGATGACGAAACTCTCCCGTCGCCGTCGTGGCTCGAAGCCGGCCGGCGTACCCGATGAACCGGTGGCGGCGGACGCCGAAGACACCGCCGCAGCCGCACCGGAAGTCCCTCGGAAGCCTGCGGCCAGGAAGGCACCGGCCAAGAAGTCCGTCGTCAAGAAGCCTGCGGCGAAGAAGACGCCGGTGAAGAAGGCTGCGACCAAGAAGACGCCCGCGAAGAAGACGCCGGCGAAGAAGGCCGCAGCCAAGAAGGCGCCGGCGAAGAAGACCGCAACCAGGAAGGCTGCAACCAAGAAGGCTTCGACGAAGAAGGCGCCGGCGAAGAAGGCATCGACCCGGAAACGGGGCGGTTGATGTTCGGGCCGGGCTGGCTCGAACCGATCTGCCGGATCCACACCATCCCACGAGTCCTCCTGCTTGGACTCGGGTGCCTTGCCGCCAGCGGATGCATCACGTCCTCGCAGGCGCCTCGCTCCGGTGAGACGATCTCGATCGAGCACGTCGATCGCCGATCCCGACTTCGAGCCGCCGCCATCGAGGAGATCGAGCGACCCCCCAAGGTCGTCCGAGTCCTGCCACCGCCACCGATGCTCGCCGCGGAGGAGGCGACGACCTTCGTCGCGGGACGGACGGTCCGGTCGATCGCGGAGGCTCATTTCGATCCGGCGATCATCCGCCTCGACCCGCCCGAGGCGGAATCGGGTCCGGTTTCGACCCGCGCGATCCGCGGGTACGTCCGCGGGCGACTGCTGCTCGCGGCGGGGCGTCCGGGGGATGCGATTCAACCGCTTGAATCAGCGGTCCGAGACGGGGCTGGTGACACCGCCTTGCGAGTGCTCGCGATCGCGTTCGACGAGATTGGAAACGCCGCGGACGCGCTGGCGATCCGTCGAAGACTCGCGGCTCGGGGATCCGCGAACGATCGTGATCTTCGATCCCTCGGTCGTGAACTGGCCCGTCGTCGCCGCTCCGAGGAGGCGCTGGCGGTGGTCGCCGCCCGGTATCTCCGCGAAGTCGATCGGAGACCCTGGATCGCGGCGGACGCGGTACGGGACCTCATGCGTGCGATCGAGGCGAGCGAGGGGGCGGATGCCGCTTCGGAACTTCGCGAGGCGGTGCTGGTGGAGGACGACGGAAGATTGCTCGGTGATCTCCCGGCGGCGGTCAGGGCGGAGTACCTGCTGCTGGCGGGCGACGACGCCGCGAAGCGTGGTCGTCCGATTCTCGCGGACGAACGCTGGCGATCGGCGGCGCTGCAGGGTGGGATCGATCCCGCGGTGCTGCGCCCGCGGCTGATCTGGTCGTCGGCATCGCTTGGACGCGACGCGACGATGCAGGAGATGCTTCTGGAATCGAATGTCGTGCCGACGGGGGTCGATCGTGAGATGTTCACGTTGCTCCGTGACGGCGGCGTGGCGCTCCCGGAACTCCGGGAGGCGCTGGTGGAACGGATTCTCGCGACTCCGGACGATCTCGCGGCGTCGACCCTCCTGGTCTCCCTCGATCCGAAGCGTGCCGCGGAGATCATCGGTCGGATGGATGCGGCCGCGGTACCGGCCGAGCTTCGAGTCGCACTCGTCGACGCCGCGATTCCCGGGGGACCGAGATCCGGAGTCGTGATGGCGTCGGGGGTGGTGGATTCGACCGAATTGCTGGACGCCGCGGTCGATCGACTGATCTCCGCGCCCTGGCGTGATCAGACCCTGTTGGACGCCCTGCTGGACGAGCGACTGGTCGAGAGTGCGACGGACACTTCGCTGATTCGCGCTGAACTGCTGCGTCGGTACGAAAGACCCGGCCTCGCCGCGGATGCACTGGCCGCCGCCGGAGCGTCGATCGACGATCCGGTCCGACGCGTGGTGCGGATCCGGCTCGCCGCAGACGTCTCCGATCCCGCGGGCGTGCTGGCGGTTCCGGATGCACCGTTCGACGCATCCGTCGAGGCGGCCCGGATCGAAGGATTGCTGGTCGCGGGTGAACCCGAGCTCGCCCTCGCCGGTGCGACGAATCTCGTCGTGACCGCGCCGAGCGCCGGCGAATGCTGGGCCGCCTTCGGTGCCGCCGCGGCTCGATTCCGAGGCCGGGAGCTCGACACGGCGGCGGCGTACGCTCGGGCGATTCGGCTGGGAGATCGACGGTGGTCGACGCGGATCGGGCTTGCTCGTGCGGTGCGTCGGCTCGGGGGTGAGGTCGAAATGGATTCCGAGATCGGAATCGTGGTCGGGATGGTGGCCGAGGAGCCGGCGTTCCGGCCGCTCGTCGAAGCCGACCGGGCGATCGCGTCCGGTGACCTTTCGACGGCTTCGCGTCTGCTCGACGGCATGCTCGAGAATCCGGAGGCGCGGGAGGAGGTCCTGGTGAGACTCGTCGGCGTGTGGCAGGCGACCGGTCGCATCGCCAATGGTCGGCGCCGACTCGAATCGCTGCTCGATCGGCATCCGGCGGATCCCGTGCTTCAGGACGCCGTATTCGCCCTGCGACAGTCGGACGAGAATCGGGCCGGGCTTCTGGAAGCGCTCCGGATCGAGTCCGCGGGGGCCCTGTCCGGTCATCCGCGAAGGCGTCTCGAGTTGCTGCTTGCGGATCGCCCCGAGAAGGACGCGGAACGTGATCGGCTCGCAGGGATTCGTCTGGGTCACCGTCCGATGACCGTTTCGCGCGACATCGACGCGTTGGAGCGGGCGATTGGAATGGAGGATTCGGCCGCGACCGATCGACTGCTGCCCGTCGTTTCGGATCTGGATCCGTCCGTGCTCGCGCCACGTCAACGACGCCGACTCGCGATGGTGGCGGCGACGCTGCCCGATCAGCGGGGCAGACGGATCGTGGACCGTGTGACGAACTGGTACCGCGCGACGAACACGCCGGTCGACGTGGACGTCGCCGCCGCGGTGGTTCGCACCCGGGATGGCGAAGCGCGGTGGGAGATCTTCGAAGACCTTCGACCCGCCGCCGCCGCCACGTTTCTCGACCGGGAATGGAGCGCCGTGGGACGCTCGCGCTTCGACGTCGATCCGACGGCGGCCGCGGATCTGCTGCGGTTCGCCTTGCGATCGCCCGATGCGGGCACCGAGTCCGGTGGTGGCCTGCCGCGAACCGCGGTCGCGGTCGCGATGGCCGCGGGTGGATCGTCGGAACTCGTGGTCTCGATGCTCGAGGACGGAACCGACGCCGGGCTCGACTGGGCGGCGATCTACGAGGTGGGGGGGACGACGTGGGAGATCCTCGCCGCGGTTTCCGGAGATGCCTCGCTGCTCGACCGGGCCGAACTGGCGATCTCGCTGCTTGAAGAGGCGGTCGCCGATCCCGAGGTCGACGCGGCGACGTTCAACAATCTGGGATTCGCGCTCCTCGAGGGAAGCGAGGCCGATCGAGAACGTGCGTCGATGATGCTCGATCGCGCGTACGAAATGGATGCCACCAATCCGAGCGTGCTCGATTCCCTCGGATGGTGCCGGTACCTGCAGGGCCGGAACGACGCCGCGGACCCCGGCGGCGGGCTGGCGCTCGTCGGCCGTTCGCTCCGGGCGAGATCCGCCGCCGGTCGACCGCTCTCCGCGGAGGTGCTGCTGCACTACGGTGACGCCTCCTGGCGGGCCGGTCGCAGGACCGATGCGGTCGCCGCCTGGAGTCGGATCACGGAAGCGACGCTGAGGAACGAATCCCTCGCACGCCGACTGGCCGCGTTCGCGGACTTCCAGCGTGCGGTCTGGGGCCGGGTGCTGGCCGACCCGCGGTCGATGCACGACCGGATCGACGGTCGCTGGGAGCGGGCGGCCGAAGCTCGCCTCTCGGCGATCGCGGAGGATCGCTCCCCCCCGGTCACCCCGACCTGGTCGGAAGCGGGCGAGGGCGTGCAGCCGGCCTCGGAATGAATCACAATGGCGGGCCGCGGGATCGTCCCGTCGGTTCGGACACGCAAACCCGACAGCACCCCACGGAACATACAGATGGCCGGTCACAGCAAATGGGCCAACATCAAGCATCGCAAGGCCCGCGTCGACTCGAAGCGGAGCAAGCAGTGGAGCAACTGCAGTCGCGCGATCATCGTCGCCGCTCGCGACGGCGGCGGCGACCCGAAGTTCAACACCACCCTTCGCTATGCCATCGATGATGCGAAGGCCGTGAACATGCCCAAGGACACGATCGAAAAGGCGATCAAGAAGGGCACCGGCGAGATCGAAGGAGAGACCTACGAGCCGGCGCGATACGAGGGCTACGGACCCGGCGGCGTCGCGATTCTCGCGGACTGTCTCCAGAGCAACGCGAACAAGACGGCTCCGGAGATCCGTTCGATCTTCGACAAGGGAGGCGGCAACCTCGGGACGCAGAACTCGGTCGCGTTCGGATTCACCCATGAAGGGGTCATCCACCTCGACGCATCGAAGGCGGACGAGGACGAGGTGATCGAAGCGGCGCTCGAGGCCGGTGCGAAGGACGTCGCGAACGAGGACGGGCTGGTGACCGTCTCCACCGAGCCGACGGACTTCATCGGCGTGAAGGACGCGCTGGTCGCGGCGGGATTCGAGATCGAACAGGCGGAGCTGACCTACACCCCGGGCACCACCGTGAAGCTCGACGTGTCGGCGGCGAAGAAGTTTCTCCGGCTGATCGACACCCTCGAGGACCAGGACGACGTCCAGCAGGTGCATCACAATGCCGAGATTCCGGAAGAGGCCTACGCGTGAGTGATCCGCCGCAGGCGGAACACCGGCGGGAGCGGGTGATCTTTCTCGGCCGTGTTCAGGGGGTGGGCTTTCGGGCCCTGGTGTCCGAGGTCGCCGTCGGGCGGCCGATCGCGGGCTGGGTCCGGAACGAGCCCGATGGAACGGTCTGCATGCTCGTGGAGGGTGTTTCCGGGGATCTCGACGCCCTGATCGAGACGATCCAGGATCGCCGCGAGCCGGATCTTGACGGGGTGCACCGCGAAATCATCCCTCCCGAGGCCGTGAACGGCGGTGATTCGGGCCTCCTCAAGGGCTTCCGCATCAAGTTCAACCCGCTTCCGGACCGATGAGGACGTGCGGGGCCACCCTTCCCGGCCCTCGAAGGATCCTTGCCGACATGCACCCACTCCGCTTTCTTCCGTTGCTCTTCGCCGCCCTGACACTCGCCGGATGCGGGAGTCGCACCGCGACGTTCCCCGGTTACAGCGATCCCGAGGTCTGGAACGCGATGGTGACCGTGGCGAAGAACCCCGAGTACGACGACTGGTTCGTCTTCGAGAACGAAGTCTGGACCGATCGCCCCGAGGGCCGCATCGAGATCCATCGATTCCTTCGTCGGGACCTCGTCCGGGTCGGCAGCGACCCCGAACGACAGGAGGAGCGATGGAAGTTCGAGATCGCCTTCCTCAACACCGATCCGCCGACCATCGGTTTCTCGGCCCGGCAGATCGCGGTACCCGCCCATCTCTGGCGTGAAGCCGACCGCTACTTCGAGGACATGCGCTCGATTCTCGGTGTGGCGGACCTCGAGATCGTGGAGACCGTCGAGGTGAGCGAGGTCGAGGTCATCGACGCCGAGCCGGACGTCGTCGAGCTCGATTCGCCACCCGCGGTCGACCTCAACGTCATCGACGACTGAACCGACCGGGACACGCCGCATCACTTCCTCGAACCAACCCCCGGACGCTTCCCCGGAGCGAACCGCGCCGGTGGTGCGACCGCTCGACGCGGGCGAGAAACGAAGCCTTCGCGGCCTCGGCATCCTCGCCGCGTGCTGGACGTTCCTGCCCGCCCTCGCCGGCTTCTTCCTGCTCGCGAAACTCGGCGACGCCTCGGATCTTCTCCGGACCATCGAGACCGACATCGGCACCATCGCCGCGATCGCGATCTTCGCGAGCTTCTTCGCGGTGACTTCCGGTCTGGGCGTCCTGCCGACCTACGCGCAGGCGATCCTCGCCGGTTGGGCGTTCGGTGCGACGGGAGGGTCGTTCGGCGCCATCCTTGGAATCACCACTGGCGCCATGCTCGGATTCGGTCTGGCCCGGCTGGTCTCGGGCGCACGCGTGGAGGCCATCATCGATGCACGGCCGGTGGTCGCCGCGGTCCGGGACGCGATTCTCGGCGCGGGAATGATTCGATCCACCTACATCGTCGGTCTGCTCCGGCTGAGTCCGAACAGTCCCTTCGCCTTGTCCAATCTCGCCCTGGGGGGGGCCCGGACGCCGGTGATCCCGTATCTGCTGGGGACCATGTTCGGCATGGCCCCGCGCACCATCCTCGCAGCGGTCTTCGCGGCCGGTGCCGCGGCGGATGGATCCCGGGATCTGGCCGCCGTCGTTCGTGAACGCGGATGGTCGGTGACGCTCGCCGGTGTCGTGGTGCTGCTGATCGCGATCGTGGTGATCGGATCGATCGGCAAGCGGGCGCTTCGTCGGGCGATCGATGCTCAAGAAACCGCGAGCGAATCCAACTGACGGCGCAGCTTGTTCTGAAGCGGTCCGCCCGATCCCCGCTCCAACGACAATTCGAGGAGTCGGGAGGCTTCCGTCAGGTCGTCCTTGGCCGCCTCCTCGTCGAGGCCGACGATGCTCGCGCGATAGGCGAGACAGAGTCCGACTTCCGCCGTGACTTCCGAATCGCGGGTGACCAGGTCGAGCAGGGCGCGGCCGATCTCGATCGACCGATCGAGTCGATCGCGGATGTCCGAGGTCGAGGGTCCGGTCTCGTCGGAATCGAGACCGCCCGCGAGGTCGGCGATCGCGACTTCCGCGAGATATCGATCCGCGCGAATGGCCAGTCGCCGGGCGTCGGCGTCCGGGAGCGTCCGCAATCGCGGCTCGATGATCGAGTCGCGGAACCGGCGGATCATCTCCACGAACGCAGTGGTGTCGCCACCGTCGAAGCGGACCAGACGGGAGGAGATCGACATCGCCTTCATCACGTCGGAGACGCCGCCTCGACGATCGATGGGGTCGAGCCAAGCGACCTGCTGGGTGAGTTCGAGATGCTGTTCGAGATGGCGTCGAGCGGTGGCGGGGGCGTCGTCCGCGAGGAGTTCCTGCAGGTACAGATGGACCTTCGCGAGATCACGCCGCGCCCGATTGGATTCGATCCTTGCCGCGCGATCCGCGAGTCGTTCCCGACGCTCGAGGGATCCCTCCAGGAGCGTGCGGGCGGTGGCTCGGTCCCCGAGCAGCCGGTGTCCGTCCGCCATCCGGACCTCGAGGATCGCGAGGTCACGATCCGCATCTTCGCCGCGTCGGGCGTGAAAGGCGTGCGACGTCTCGTACTGTTCGAGCGCCCCTTCGAGGTCGTCCGCGAGGAAGAGCAGGTCGGCACGATCCGTTCCCAGCATCGCGAGCTGGCGTCCGAAATCCTGTCCGGAGATCGAACCGGCCTGCTTGAAGAGGGCGATCGCCGCCTCGAGATACGGCAGGCGTTCGGCTCGAGGCGTCGCGTCGGCCTCCTCCATCGCGAGTTGCGCCGCGACCAGGAGCAGATCGATCGACTCCGGATGCTCGATGCGGGCGGCCTCGAGTTCCTCGGCGATCTTCGATCGGATCGACGCGGCGGCCGCCGCGTCGCCGAGCGAGGGATTTCGACGCTGCCACTGGATCCGGGCCTGCTGCAGCTCGAGCGCGAGTTTCCGGGCTCGGATCGTCGCGTCGTCGGGGATCGTCCGCTCCACGCGTTCGAGCCGATCGAGCATCAGGGCGGAGAGGGAACTGGCGGTGTCGAGCTGGTTCGCTTCCTGCAGGGAACGGATCAGGCTTTCGGTGCCCGAGGCCGCCGCTTCGATCTCCAGGTCGGCGAGCGCCGTTCGAACCTGTTCGGCGGCCTCGGCCCGGGCCGTTTCGGTCTCCGCTCTCGCGGAGGTGAGCTCGAGCTGCTGTTCCGTCGCCCGGGTGGTCAGTACCGCGATGGTCGCGAGGGACGCGAACGCGATCGCGAGCAGGCAGGCCACGGAAACCGCGAAGCCGGCCCGGTGCCGGGCGAGGAACCGGGTGGTGACGTAGGCGATCGACTCGGGGCGGGCTTCCACCGGAAGTCCGTCGAGATGACGTTGCAGATCTTCGACGAATTCCCGCGGTGAACCGTATCGCCGGGACGGTTCCCGTCGCAGGGCCTTCAGGATGATCACGTCGATGTCGCCGTCGAGACGACGCCGGATCCGATCGATTCCACTGCTGCGGCCGGTCGAGATCCGTTTCGCCGCCGCCGCATCGATCGACGCGGTCGAGATGGCCTCGCTCGGGCGAAGTGGTTCGGTCTCGAGTTTGGCGTCCCGGATGCTCACGTATCCACGGTCGACGTCCGCGAAGGGAAGCCGGCCGGTGAGGAGTTCGTAGAGCACCACGCCCAGTGAATAGACGTCGGCCCGGGTGCCGATCGAGTCGCCGGTGAACTGTTCGGGCGCAGCGTAGTCGGGGGTCAGGACGCCCTCGCCGACCTGGGTCACTCGACTGCCGAGACCCCCGAGATCCGGGTTCACGATCTTCGCGATGCCGAAGTCGAGCAGTTTCGGATCACCGTTGGGCGTCACCATGACGTTGTCGGGCTTGATGTCGCGATGCACGACGAGATTCTCGTGGGCGTGCTGCACCGCCATCGCGACCCGCATCGTCAGNCGGATGCGATCCTCGATCGAGAGTCGCTCCCGATCGCAGAANGCNGTGATCGANGTGCCNTCCACGAACTCCATCGCGAGCCAGGGGCGGTCGTCGTCGAGNGTGCCGCCGTCGATCAGTCGGGCGATGTCNGGATGGTCGAGCGACGCCAGGACCTGTCGTTCGAGNTCGAANCGCTTGACGACGGTCTCGTCGCTGGTCGACCGCGAGAGGATCTTGATCGCGACCCGCTGTCGGAATCCNCCNTCGGCGCGGCTGCCCTCCCAGACCTCGCCGAATCCACCGCGACCGATCGGCATCTCCGCGTCGATCTGGAACACNCCNACTCGATCGGGGCGNCGAAATCGTCCGCCCCGGTGGGATCGNGGTTTCGANTCGNNGNNGNCCGAGTCGCGGNGACCNGGAAGCGGAGGCACGTCGGAGATCGGCGTGGCGNCCGCGGTCTGCTCGACCGTNCGGTCGNGATCCANNTCGATGGTCGCCGCCNCCTCGCGGGTCATCGATTCCACNGCGGCGAGCACCTCGGCGAGCA
>NZFT01000026.1:0-7151 GCA_002690755.1 Phycisphaerae bacterium | reverse complement strand
CGTCNTCNCCNCANAGNCGGGCGGCGACGTCCGCGGGNNGNNGAGTCGGGNTCNNCCCGGATCTTCGNGAGGATGTCGGCGACNCGTGCGNCCGTGCTCATGGTGNTGGCGTNCCTGGNTTCCNNGACGGNGNAACGNCCCCGCCGNNNCGAGCGTAGCACGNCACGAGCGNCNCGTGACACCACGGGNCCCAGCAAACGCGGGATCGCGGGTTTGCGACGCGGTCGCGCGGATCGAGGGANNATGCANGGCCCNCGGNNGCCGGGGAACANNCCGAAATNCGCCGTATTCGTGATNCNGTTCAGGTCGAGGTCCGCGGTCCGGNCCGTCCGNCACGGTCNCCGACGGCNGAGCANGAAGAAGCGATCGNCACCGANTTCNNCATCGCCGTTGAAGTNCGCCTTCTTGCAATCCGGCACGTTCGTCGTGCNTCGTCGCGGGCTGATCCTTCGTCGTCGGNTTNNAGNNCTCCGATCAGAGCGAACACGGTCCCCAGAGGCTCAGGAAGAGNCCGAGNTCCGCCGAATTCACGANGCCGTTCTGGTCGAGNTCCTGAGGACAGCCTTCGCAGGGGCCCCANGCGCCGATGATCGAGCCGAGGTCGCTTCCGTTGACGACCCCGTCNCCGTTGAAGTCCGCCTTGCTGCAGGNGGGGGTCTCGATCGTGTTCAGTCCGAGGAGGTTNACGGCGGGATCCCCNNCGAACAGTGGAAGNACNCCGATGCTGAGGGAGGTCCGNTCGGACTTCGACGNGCCACTCGTTCCCAGCGCGAGTGCGCTGACGGCNTCCTCGAGCGGGATCACGTTGACGAGGTCGATNAGGATGCCGTCNCCCGNCCCNTCGATCGNTCGGGATCGGANCACGAGNAGTTCGGGATTCNGANTGTCGTTNCCGATCATCGCGATCACGATCTCCGGACCCGGTACCNCGTCGAACTGNCCGGTGGTGATCGCCGTGGCGATCNTNCCGTCGGGAAGCGGGANGGAGCTGCGGCTGAANTCGGNCNCGCCCCGGATCACATCGAGGTTGCCGGTCGTCGTGATGACGAGCGATTCGGGCGAGCCGTCACCGTCGAGATCCGTCGACGCCACGCCGTTNGGAATGCCGGACAACGNCACGGTGGCCACGACNTCGAGACNTCCATCGACGGCATCGGGCTGGACGATCGTGAGGATTCCGGTCGGNGCNTCGCCACGAAGTCCGCTNGCGGTTCCGCCGACNCCGANCGGTGCATCGGGATCCTTCTTGTTNTCATCGTCGATCGGCGAGGACGGNCCGGGTTCNTCCCCGACCTCGACNTCCGAGACCTTGTCGAANGNGCCGTCACCGCGCGACTTGTAGCCCGTCGCGGTTCCNTCGGACCTCGAGACGACGAAGAGGTCNTNGGCGTCGGCGAGCAGGTTGCCCTCCGGNGCGCCGAGGTCGGTCGTCACGATCGAGGCCGGGCCGGCNGGAACGNCGAGGTTCTCGGCGGCGACGAGTGCATCGGGNTCCTCGTCGGGGTTGAGCAGGATCGACAGGTCGTCATCNCCGAAATTGGCGATCGCNAGGTCCACGGTGCCGTCNCCGTCGTANTCGCCGCTCGCGATGTCCGTCGGAATCGAACCNANNGCGTAGTCGAAGGGNCCCGCGATNCCGCCACTCGGGGTCGGCTGGTAGATGCGGAGCTTGCCCGCCTCGGTCGCGATCACGATCTCGTCGATCCCGTCACCGTCGAGGTCGGCGGCCTCGATCGCGAAGGTCGGGGAACCGATCTCGAGTGACTGACCTTCCTCCGCGACGTTCGTCGTCTCCGCCGTCCGAATGGTGCCGATCAGTCGGTCCGGGATTCCGTCGCCGTCGGAATCGATGAATTCCGGCGCGATCCGTCGGCCCGGCTGAGCGGCCGTCAAGATCGCGGGAATCGAATCGGCGTCGATGCCGGAAGGCACGAAGACGAGATCGACCACGGTGCCGAGCGGAGGGAGCAGCCCGTCCGCCTGGCGAATGATCTCGACGGTCCCGCCCAGGGCCACGCCCTCCTTCGCAAGGAGGACCGGCACCGATGACGAACCGCCGGAATTCTGGTCGAGTTCGAATCGAACCGTGGCGGTCGGTCGGAGATCGAAGAAGAGCGTTCCCAGCCGGGTGGTCGGGGCGAGTGCGAGTCGACTCGCGAATCCGGCCTTGCCGACCTCGATGAAGTTCAGGAACGCGGGGCTGCCGGGATCGAGTTCGAGCCGGAGTCGGCCCGGGCGAGCGTCGCTGTTCGAACTCCGGGCACCGATGCCGAGGAACTCGGTGAAGAGGAACTGCTCGGCGCCGGTGAAGCGTGCGTCGACGTCGTCGCCACCGATCTCGATGCTGCCGATCTGTCCGTTCGAACCGAACACCGTGTAGGGCTGGGTGGCACCGACTTCGAAGACCGCGGTGTCGAAAGGGCCTGGAACCTGCTGGGCGGACCAGTTCGAGGGATCATCGAGATTTCCGCCGTCGGGCCGGATCCAGAAGTTCTCCTGCTGCTGCGCGATCGCCATGGATGCGGGAAGCAGGAAGAGTGCCGATGTGATGATGCCGGTTGAATGTTTCATTTGAATCCACATCTCGGACCAGAAGCGCGGTGATCGAATCGATCGGGAACGCTCGAAAAAACCACTCCTCATTCTTCAACTCCACGCCCTCGAACTCAACGCAAATTCGGGAAGTAGGAAGTCCGAGAAGCCCGGAGGCGCTCAACGTCGCACCCGGGCTCGTAGTGGGCGGATCCGGGGTCCGTGACACCGCAGCCGGATGATTGGCCTGGGTTCCGGATCGGCGGCCGAGGCCTGCACGGTCTGCGGGTGTCGCTTGCCGACCGAGTAATCAGTTTTCGGAGTTGTCGTGGCCATTTATCGCGCTGTGCTGGCGGTCCGAGAAAAAGGAAGTCCAAAAAAGTACCCCCGGCCGAAGCCGGGGGCGGAGGGAGGGAAAAGGGCTTTTTGAACGAGGATGGAATGATTCCCACGCCTCGGAGGCCCCGAAGGGTCTCTTGGTGACTTCTCACCAAACCAACTATGGCATCCATCGGAGAAGAATGCAAGCACATAGCCTCGAAAAAGCGGCTTTTTCCGGCCGTGCTCTCACCACCCGACTCCCCTGCGACGATGAACGGGAGGGCGGACTTCGGCGATTCCGAAGACCGCCGAAACGGGAGTTGGGTGCTACCATTTCCCGCTTCCTTCATCTCCCGGAGCGTTCCATGCGTCGATTCATCGGTATGACTTCCGCCATTCACCGCCAACGTGCCGCCCTGCTCCTCGCCGCACTCGCGACGTTGGGCGGCTGTGGTGATGGCTCGTCGACGAACGCCCCGGAAAAGACCACCGATGCGACGGTGAAGCCCATGAATCCCGATGCGGTCGTGCTTCCGGATGCCCGCGGTACGGCGGACCCCCGCGTGGTGCAGACCGCACTCACCGATTCGCCGCCGGTCGAGATCATTCCCAAGGTCCTCGACTTCGGTTTCATTCCGCCGAACCAGGATGCCGAGGGATCGGTCAAGATCTTCAACCGCGGCACCGAACCACTGATGATTCTCGCCGCGGAACCTTCCTGCAAGTGCACCACGCTCAGTGATCTCGGCGGGACGATCATTCCACCCGGGGAAAGCGTGGACCTGGCGGCGGAACTCGAAGGCGCTCCGAACACCGGTCCCAAGACCGCCTCGGTCAAGGTGCTCTTCGACGGCTATTCCGTGGTCGAAGTGGTCGACCTGAAGGCGGAGATCACGCTTCCGATCCGCGCGATCCCTCCCCACATCAACGCGGTCCGCAATCAGAACCGTCAGGGCCGCATCGTGGTCGAGGCGATTGACGGCGAGCCGTTCTCGATCTGCTCGTTCCATGGACTCCCGCCGACCTACCTCGCCTTCGATCCCGCGACCGACGAACCGAGAAGCCAGTACATCCTCTCCTTCGATCTCGATCGCCTTCCGGCGCCTTTCCCGAGATATCTCGTGATCGAGACGGATCGTCCGGAGACGCCGATGATCGACGTCTATCTGCGACACGAGACGACGATGCCCAAGCCGAACAAGAATCTTCGGATGGCCGGTGGTTTTCGATTCCCGCTGGGGCTGATCAAGCAAGGCTCGTTCGTCGACTTCGAAGTCCAATTCGACACCGTCTCGGCGCCGATCGCCACGGTGATCAGCGAATCACCCGACTGTCGGGCCCAGATGCTCAGCATCACGACCGAGGAGACCGAGGACGGGATCATGACCCTGGTCGAGATCCGCGTCACGCCCGCCTCGGACTACGTGGGCGTGCTCTATGCCTCGATTTCCGCGATGACCTCCGACGGTCAGGTCGCACCGTTCCACGTCTTCGGGGTCGTGTCGCCCGATGGTGAACCGTGCGTCGGACCGACCCGGGAGCCGTTGTCGCCTTCGGCGGGCCCCCGACCGGCGTCGGCCTCCGGCTGAAGCCGGTCCTGTTCCGCGAACCTCAACCGGCCCGGCGGCACGAACCCGTGCGGCCGGGCCCGTTTCTTTCGGAGGCCGGATCGATGACCGAGGTNTCGCTCAGATCGAGCCGATCATCCGAATCCCCGCGAAACCCATCAGCAGGATGAACGCGAGCCGGATCGTGGTGATCGGGAGGCGGCGGACCAGACGAGCGCCGAGCCAGCTGCCGAGAATCGCGGCGGGCACGATCGCCGCGGCGATGAACAACGAGTCGCTCGCCGACAGTGATCGGCCTTCGGCGTCCACGAGTTCGCTCAGGCTCAGATTCTTGTAGCTCGCGCCCATGACGGCCATCGGGAAGGTCACGGCCGCGGAGGTGACGATCGCGGTTCGCAGTGGAATCCCGGCAAGGAATCGAAGGCCGGGAACCGCGACGAGTCCGCCGCCGATTCCAAGAAGTCCTCCCAGAAAGCCCATGAAGCCACCGACGCCGGCGAGGATCGTTCTCGAGGGCGGGGCCTCCTCCAGCGTTTCGTCGTGCGGCGGGGGGGACGGGGCTTCTCGCGGATCGTCGCGACTCCGCCAGAGACGGAAGGCCTCCAATCCCGACATCAGGATCAGAAAGCCACCGAAGAAGGCCGCGAGGATCTCGGCGTCGAGGTGGTTGCTGGCCAGCACCCCGAGCAGCACCATCAGGATNGCGGCGGGAAGCATGCGGAGGACCAGGCCTCGGTCGATCGCACCGGCNCGGTGGTGGGTGAGGGTCGCGGTTCCGGCGACGAANACGTTCAGCACCATCGCGGCCGCCTGATANATCTGTTGATCGGGGCCGATCAGAAGCGTCGCGGCGGGAATGAAGATGGTGGAACCGCCGATTCCGAGCAGGCCGCCGATCAGGCCGGCGGCGAGTCCGATGCCACCGAATGCGACGATCTCGAGGAGAGGCATCGCCGGAGTGTACGCAATGCCGGCGACGGCGCGGTCTGTGCGGGTCGGTCCGGTCCGGAAACGAAGAGGTCCCCGGTGGAACGTCGGAATCCGTTGCGAAGGCGATGGATGCGTGCATCCTCTGCCCTCGATCGTGCCGTGTTGGGAATCGCCCTGGTCCTGCGGCGAAAGACCACGCCGCCGGAGCAACCCGACATGAGAAGACCTGGACCCATCATGACGTTTCTGTTCGGACTGGCCCTGGTCGGGGGTGCGGTGCTGACCGGCACCGGCGTCCGTGACTCGATCGCGTCGGATTCGAATTCCTCGATTCGATTCCACGACGGGCGGCCGATCATCCCGGTCAAGTCCCTGCGAATGCGGGTGACGGCCTACAGTCCGGACCATCGCTCCTGCGGTGACCAGGCGGACGGGATCACCGCCAGCGGATACTCCGTCCACACCAATGCGGGAAGGCTGGTCGCCGCGGATCGCAAGATGTTCGATTTCGGCCAGCTCCTGTCCATTCCGGGGTACGCGAACGAAGGCGTGGTCCCGGTGCTGGATCGCGGTGGCGCGATCAAGGGCAATCGTCTCGACGTCCTCTATCCGACTCATGAACGCGCCATGCAGTGGGGTGTGAAGCATGTGATCGTCACGGTCTGGGCGTACGCCGACGGAAAGCCGATCGGCTACAAGCGGCCTCGTTGAAGTCGATCGGCCCGCTCGAGGCGATCGACACTCGTTGACCGGCGCTTCCGCCGTGCTCTCGGAAACCGAGAACGCATCCATTACGGTTGCGCGATGATCAGTCGCGTTACCAGCTTCATCCTGCAGGGTGTTCGTGCCGAGACCTGCCGCATCGAAGTCGATCTGTCACCGCACGGGCTGCCCACGATGGGAATCGTGGGCCTCCCGGACGCGGCGGTTCGTGAATCGGCGGAGCGGGTGCGGACCGCCATCCGCAACGCCGGATTCTCGTGGCCGAGATCCCGCCTGACGGTGAACCTCGCCCCCGCGGATGTTCGCAAGGAAGGACCGGTCTACGACCTGCCCATCGCCGCGGGCGTGCTCGCGGCCTCGGGCGTGATCCGATCCGCGTCGGCGGGAGGTCGCCGGGTCGAAGACTGGCCGATGGCGGGGGAGCTGGCCCTCGATGGAACGATCCGGCCGGTGCGCGGCGTCCTCGCACTGGCGGAACTCGCTTCCCGGACGCATGCGGCCGGCGTGATCGTGGCGACGGCGTCCGCTTCCGAAGCGCGACTGGTGAGCGACCTTCCGGTGGTGGGCGTCGATGATCTTCGGGGGCTGGCCTCCTTCCTCGACGGTCTGGATCCGGTTCCGACTTCAGCCGAGGAGACCGGCCCGTCGACGGTCGACCCGCACGATCGGCACCGACCCACGACCCTCGACCTTTCGAGCATTCGCGGGCAGTCGGTGGCGAAGCGGGCGGTCGAGATCGCGGCGGTCGGTGGCCACAATCTCCTTCTGGTCGGACCGCCGGGATGTGGCAAGACGATGATCGCGCGAGGACTGGTCGATCTTCTTCCCCCGCTCGGACGCGAGGAGATTCTCGAAGTGCAGGCGGTCCGTTCCGCCGCGGGACTGCCTTTCGATGCCGCGACGCTGTCCCGGCCGGGTTTCCGAACCCCCCATCACACATCCAGTCCGGCGGCCCTGGTCGGCGGCGGGAGCAATCCCCGGCCGGGCGAGGTCAGCCTCGCCCACCATGGGATCCTGATGCTCGATGAGCTTCCCGAGTTCTCCGCCGCCGCGATCGATGCGCTGCGCGAGCCACTC
>NZFT01000025.1 GCA_002690755.1 Phycisphaerae bacterium | reverse complement strand
GACCTCGGGGAGATCGTCGTGGACGTCGGGCCCGAAGTATCGCAGGATCACGAGATCCTCGGTCGCCGATTCGTTCTCGAAGCGGAGTCCCGCCCGAGCCGCGATGTCGGTCACGAAGACCTCGTCCTGCGTGAGCTCGTGGAAACGAATCAGTTTCGGACAGTCCAGCGTCAGGCCGTTCACCCGGCCCGAGCCCTGGACGACGATCAGCGAACTGGCTCCTGGATCCGTGATCGTCACGTTCGCCCCGGGCCGCACGGTCAGCTCCCTGGCGGAGAATCGCTGGCGGCCGTCGACCGTGCCGTAGACGATCCAGCGGTCGGCATGCGATTCGCTTCGGGAGTGGACGATTGGTTCGAGGTAGTGGTGGTCCTTGAAGTTCGGATCGAGGTTCCGTTCCCAGTCGAGCTGGTCGAGAATGAACTCGACGTCGTCGTGCCGGTCCGCGGGCATGTCCTTGACCAGCAGCGATCTCGGGACCGCGCGACCCTCGACGAGGTTCTGGTACATCCCGAAGACGTCACTGCCCCATTGCGGTTCGTAGGTGCAGAGGGATCCCGGGGCGTGCAGGACGCAGGGTGGGATCAGCCAACCGGTGCCGACCTGCAGCTTGTAGGCCTTCGAGNGTTCGAGNATCCGGTTGTCGCCCCGNTGCCAGTCGNCGATGCATCGACGGACCTCTTCNCGGGTGGTNCCCGGCTCGAANCCCATGAAGGTGTNGGGGAAGTTGTTGCCGACGTTGTTGTGCTGGGGNGGGAAGTAGTAGGCCTCGGGCTTGCCCTCGCNGCCCGACCANNGCCGCCTGCTCGTCGNNCTGNTGCATGTGATGNGGNATNGGGCCCATGTTGTCGAAGAACTTCGAGTACACCGGCCAGCGGGCGTACGCCGACCAGATCGANTCNCCGACGACGTCGCGNGCCCGAGTTCCGCGACNANGTCCCGCAGNAGGAAACGNGNNCCNTNGTGCACCACGTACGACAGTCCTTCGTCGGGTTCGCGACCGTCGTTGGCCGCNTCGGTNGTCGATCCGAACCATCGNTCGTCGATGCCGCCNCGCTCGAGTCCGTAGGCGTAGGTGTCGTCGGGATGNAGCTTGAGCCGCAGGCCGGGTTGCAGGAANGAGCGGGGNACCCAGTTGGGNNCGAGTCGCAGGAGGCCGCCGGTCGCNTCCATCGCCGCNTCCGCCNCGNCNCGGACCGAGGTCGAGATNGTCTTCAGTTCGCGGCGGTCGCTCGGGGGGGCGGTCGTCATGGCGTGCAGGATAGGGCCCATGCCTCCGGGAGTCGTCGGATCGCCTCGCCGACCCCGCCGTGGGGTGCGTCTTCGAGCGNTCCGGCGAGATCGGGGCCCGAGGTCCCGGGCGGGGACTTCGCGGAACGCGGTCCCGGGGGCTGCCTGACGCCCTCGACCGATTTCGTCGGTCGGTCGCGGATAGAGTCTCGGTCATGACCGACCTCGAGCCCGGACTCGGATCCGCCATCTCCTTCGTCACCCTCGGGGTCACCGACCTCCCGCGGAGTCGGGCGTTCTACGCGGCGATGGGGCTCGAGGCGCATCCGCGCAGCAACGAACACGTCGTCTTCCACGATCTCGGCGGGCAGGTCTTCGCGTTGTTTCCGCGGGCCGCGCTCGCGGAGGACGCCGGCGTGCCCGTGTCGGACGCCACGGGGGCGCTCGCGGCTTCACTCTCGATGAACGTCTCCGAGGAATCCGAGGTCGACGCGATCCTGCAGCGGGCGGTACGGGCCGGCGGGCGGATCACCCGGCCGGCATCGTCACCCCCATGGGGCGGGGTGCGTGGCTACTTCGCCGACCCCGACGGATTCGCCTGGGAGGTCGCGTGGAATCCGTCCGTGACCCTCGACGCCGAAGGTCGCGTCCGGCTTTGAGGTCGGGTTCGGAGCACCCGAAGAAGAAGGCCCCCGCATCGGAATGATGCAGGGGCCACGTTCGTGCTGTTTCCAGTTTCGCGGTGTTCGTTTCTCGTCGCGGATCAGCTCGCGCCGATCGACACGTCGACCGGCTGGGGGGCCGGCTGGAAGTTCGGCTGCACCGCAAGCTGCAGCGGAAGTCGCTTGCCGTCGGGGTCCCGAGGAAGATTGTCGTTGTCGATGATCTTCTGGATCGCCATGATCCCCTCGATCAGCATCTCCGGACGCGGCGGGCAGCCCGGCACGTAGACGTCGACCGGAATGAACTGGTCGACCCCCTGCACCACGGCGTAGGTGTCGAACACCCCGCCGGTGGACGCACAGGCACCCATCGAGATGACCCACTTCGGCTCCGCCATCTGCATGTAGATGCGCTGCAGCACCGGGAGCGTCTTCACGGAGACCCGGCCGGCGACGATCATCAGGTCGCTCTGGCGGGGACTGAATCGCATCACCTCGGCGCCGAAACGGGCGAGGTCGAATCGACTGCATGCGGTCGCCATCAGTTCGATGCCGCAGCAGGCCGTGGCGAAGGGCATCGGCCACACGCTCGATCGACGCGCCCAGTTGGCGACGCGGTGGAACTGCGTGGTGAGCAGGCTGTCGGTGGGAAGTGCGGCTTCGATGCCCATGGTACGTGTTCTCGGGGTTCTGGAGGCGTTGAGAGATTCGTCCGGCCGGCGGGTTCGGATGCGTCAGTCGAGGATGGAGGTGCCCTTGTACGTCCGCGTCTTGCTCTTGAAGAGGTTCTCGTTCCCCTCCTTGACGTTCGGCTCGTAGACGTCACCGGTGTAGCCCGGTGCGTTCTTCACGCCCACCACGCGCGAGTAGCAGCCCGCCGTGAAGAGCAGCGAGGCCGTGGCGGCGATGAGGATGATCGTTCGGATGGTCGTGCGGTCAGTCATCAGGGAGTCCGGAGGGGCGAAGATCGATCCGATCGGTCGGCCCGCCGCGGACCCGCTGGATCAGCGAAGCAGTTCGGCGAGCCGGCGTTCCGACACCACCATCGTATATCGCCCGTCGAGTCGAAGCATCCTCAAGACCTCCAACATTCTGCGAGAGGCGTGGAGATGTGGATCCGAACCCTGCTCCTCCGCCATCCGGCCGAGCTCGAGGAGGAGCCCGATCGCCATGCTGGAGGGAACCGAAACCCCCGAAAAGTCGACGAGGAGTCGTTTCGGCGTGGATCGCCGATCGCGGTACTCAGATGCGACGAGACCGGCGATCGCCGACGCTTCGTCACGATCGATGGTCGGCCCCAGGGGCCGTACGAGGATCGAATTGGGGGCCAGTCGAAGCTCGGCAGGCTCCCTGGTCGAGGCCGTCCGGTTGGAACCTCGGGCTTCTGAAGCGTCCTGCCAGCCGATTTCGATCGTTCCGTCTTGGTTCGGGTACTGCATGCACAACTGGTCGAATACGACCGGACGACATGCACGCGTTCGAACGGGTCGTGTTCGACTCGGGGTGGAGATGTCCGGGTGGGGTGGATCGCGTGGCGACCGACGATCGATATCCGGACCTTCAGTCCGCGATGACGACCGGGACGAGCCGCAGCGAAGCGGCGTCTTCGAGCACCGACGCGCGTCCGCGGTCGCGGTCGGCCGCCTCGAATCGGTACCCGCCGATTCGCTCGATGCCCCCGGGCCCCGGGAGGATCGCGGTGCGGATGGCGGCGGCGAGCGGCTCCGGAAGTCGTCGGGCCGAATTCCGATCGATCTGCACGATCGCCGCGCCGTGGGAGGGAACCGGCCGTCCTTCGATTCGCCGTTCACCGCCGACCACGAGGATGCCGAACCCGCTTCGGTGCAGGGTCGCACCGGCGATGCCGCCGTCGATCGGGAGCGTCGGACCCGGTCGAACGGCACGCGAGGCGGCGTCGAGGATCCAAATCCCGGGATCGCTCTCACCGTCGATCGATCCGCCGACGACGAGGATTCGGTCTTCATCGAGGACGATCGAGGCCGCGTCATGCACGGCCGGCATCGCACGGTCGCTCCAGTCCACGCGACGAATCCCGTCCGCCGCGAGATGAATCGAACGCACCACGGCTTCACCTTCCTCGAGTTCGCCACCGATCAACACGAGGTGATCGGGCCCCACGGTCGCGACCGAAGCGTGGAGGCACGAGGTGTCGATCGGCGTCGGCGGTGACCACTGTTCCGATTCGGGATCGAAGATGGCGAGTCGATTTCGGTGCATGAGAACCACGCGTCCGTCGGGAAGCATCGTCGCGGCATGTCCGTCCAGACCGTCGTCCGCGGTCTCGAACGGCGGCGGCGTTCCGCGACGTCGGTGGGGTCGTGCCGGTTCGCAGATCTCGACGCTTCCGAGGCGGGTGACTTCGTCGGGCAGGATTCCGGTCCATCCGCCGATCACCAGCAGGCGTGCCTCGTCGAGCGGGATCACCGTTGCGGCGGCGCGGGGCGTCAGCAGCGCGCATCCGACCGGTTCCCAGCCGTGGCGTGGATGTCTCACCTGGACCGCGGCGGTCGCGGCGAGGTTCGCGGTGAATCCGCCCACCAGCACCGCGGTGCGGTCGAGTCTCGCCGCGCCGGCGTCGGCGACGGCGACTCTCGGCGGGGCTTCGGGACGCCAGACCGCAGGATGCGTCCGCCGGTCGATCGAGGTTCCGGCGGGGGGACCGCCGTCCGCCGACGTGACGCTCGCGAGCAGCAGCGCGAGGGTGACGCCGGTGATCCGAACGGCTCGGGATCCGTGGCTGGAGCGAGACATGTCGGGGGTATCGGACCGCGCGTCCGCGCACTTGAACCTCGATGGGCGACTTGATCGGGATCGCGGAGAACTCCCTTGAACGGCCGGCATGATCCGGTCGACCCCATCGAAATGAGAGTCGCCCTTCTGTCGTTGCTGCTCGCCGCTGGTGCGTTCCGCATGGTCACGCCACCCGCGGACGAGACCGAAGCGGGGCCGCCGATCGAGATCCGGCTCGACGGCGGGACCGATGCCGAGCTCGAGGCGAAGATCAACGGGATTCTCGATCGTTACCCCGCGATGAAGCGGCATCGAACCACCCGGTTCGAACTCCTGTCCGATCTTTCCGACGAAGAGTCGGCCCGCCACGGACGCCTGCTCGAGCGAACGGCCCACGCCGTCGACGACTTCTGCAGGATCCTCGGACTCGAACGCGACGACTCGGCGGCCGATCGCCGAAGGCTGGTCATCGCGTTCGCCTCGAGAACCGAATTCATGGGTTTCGCCGGTTGGAGCGATCAGGTCCACGCCCGCTGGCTGGCCGGGTACTTCGCGCCGAAGGGCGGGCACATGGTGTATCACCACGCAAGCGACAATCCGTCGGTGCGGCACGCGACGAATCGTCTCGCCCGCCATCGATCAGGAGGTGGCGAAGTCGATCCCGCACAACTCGACGCCCTCGAGGCGTTCTCCGACCACGCCACCGCGTCGGTCGTGATCCACGAGGCGGTGCATCTTCTGCTCCACGAGCAGGGAACGCTCACCGCGTCGACCGAGAATCCGATCTGGTTGGTCGAAGGGCTCGCGGGTAGTTTCGAACCACGTGCCGTGACCGAACGCTTCGGTCCGAGCCGGCCCGAAAACGGTCGAACCGCGGAGTTTCGACGGCAACTCGGTGCGGGACGGGTGCCGTCGATCGCTTCGATGATCGAAGCCCGCGTCGTCCCGGGCGGTGAATCGTCGAGGGCCGCGTTCTACGACGCCTCCGCGACGCTCTGCAGCTGGTTGGTGCGAAACGAGCCGGCGGGAATGGCCCGGTACCTCGCCCGCCCCCACGCCGTCTCGGCGACGCACGAACTGGGCCGGCACGTCGCTTTCGAACAGGCATTCGGTCCCGTGGCGGCGATTCAGCGACGCTGGCTGGAAGCCGAGCGGGCCGTGGCGGGGCTTCCTCGGCCCTGAAAGTCGATCAGCAGGAAGTCGCGCGACGTTCGTGCCGTTCAGTGAACCGCCGGCCCGGGTGTCGGTGTCGTTCGTTCCGTGGGCTCGGTCACCTCGAACTCCAGGGGCCGCGTGATCTCGAGGGTGCCGACCCGGCGTCGTTCGTGTGGATCGATGCTGCCGATCGAGGACGGGGGCGTCGCGTCGAAGGGCGTGGGTGTCGCGGGGGTGACGGACGTCGTGGGCGATGCGACGCTGGCCTCGGCCGCGACGTCGAATTCCCGGGCGAGTCTGCGGAGCACTTCGCCGATGGACTCGGCGGCGGCACCGATCCCCGGGGCGGTGCCGGTGGGCGTGGAGCGTTTCGCTTCGCCGATCGCGTTTCGCAGGGTTCGCTCCGTGCCGGTGGCGATCTCCACCGCTTTCACGAGCGCCGCGGTCGCCTTGGTGACGGCGGAAAGATCGCCGTGGAAGTCGCGCCGCATGGCGCTGGCATGGCCGAGAATCTGTCGAAGCTCGATGGTCGCCGTCGCGGCGGTCGTGGTGATGTCGTCGGAGGACGGCGTTCCGGAGGCCTCAGGGTCCATCGGCCGCGCGTCGTGGATCGAGTTCGACGCGTCGGTGGAAGGCATCGCCGCCGTTTTCGCGAGGGTCTTCTCCAGTCTTTCGGAGGCGAGTTCGGCCCGGCGGGTCACTTCGCTCTGCGCGGCGATGAGATCCTCGGCCCGCTTCAACTGCAGTTCGAGCGCCTCCAGCATTCGAACCCCGATTCGGAGTTCGTCGCGAATGGCATCGCTGGTGGTGGTCGGGGTCGTGGCGGAGATTCCGGTCGAGGCGGGGTTCGGCGTCGGCGAGGTCATGAGGATCCTGTTCTTCGTTTCGGCCCGGCCCGGATCGTCGATGGGACGAATGGTGGGAGGCCCTTCGATCTCGTTCGTGGGTCGACCCGGACCGATGGACGACCAGATGTCGTTCATGCCGCCCCCGTCACGGTCGACGGTGTCGGAGGTCTTCGTATCTTCGTGGCTGACGGGGGATTCGTCCATCGGCATGCTGGTCTCCAACCAACCCATCCCACTGGAGATCCCGGATCCTCCGGGAATCGATCGAGGCGTCCGCCACGATCGCATCATCGGGTCGATCTCGGACAACCCGCTCGACCACCCGCTCCTTTCATTTCGGCCGGGGGTGACCGTGGAGTCCAGTTATCCCCCGACCGGCGGCGTTTCGGCGTCCAGCGACCTCAGGCTCATGCCCTCCACCGCGGCCCGCTGGGCGGATCGGAGGCGTTCGAAGAGGGGGCCGAATTCGATGGTCTTCTCGTCGGCGAAGTCGAACCCGATCGAGAGGATCTCGTCGAGGTCGATGCGGTCCGCGGGCTTCGCGAGGCTGTATCCGTCCACGGCATCGAGCCTGAGGAGGATTCCAGCCTGCTCGAGCCGGTCCAGAATCGCCCGGACCAGCCGGAGGTCGAGTTTCAGTTCCCGCGAGATGGAGTCGGGTTCGGTGGCTTCTCCGCCCTCGAAACCGGCGGCGACGAGCTGCACGACGCGGATTGCGATCGCTGGATCGACCAGGCCTTCTCCCTCATCCTGCCGGGCCAGGATCTCGATGTCGCGGCCGCGAAGGACCTGGATGATCGCGGACACTTCGAGTCCGAGCAGCACGAAGATCCACATCAGGTACATCCAGAACATGAACAGGGGGATGAGACCGAGTGAACCGTAGAGTTTGTTCAGCGTGAGGGCCTGCGACGTGTAGACGCCGAGGAGATGCTTCGCGGCTTCGATCAGGATCGCGGCGGTGAACGCGCCGACCATCGCCGGTCGGACCTTCACCAAGGTGTTCGGGACCCAGAGATAGGTCATCAGCAGGAGAACCCAGAGGACGAATGCGCCCGCGAGGAAATCGATGGTCGTGGCGAGCCACGACCAGTCGGGCAGCACGCTGCCGATCGCGTCGATCCGGTCGATCACCAGCGGCACGCCACCGACCAGAACCGCGGGAAAAGTGAGCAGGAACCAGTAGATCATCAGTCGCTTGAGCCAGGTTCGACCGCTCGGGGCCCGGTAGATTCGATTGAAGCCTTCTTCGATCGTGACCAACACCCAGATCGCGGAGAAGGCGACGACCACGAATCCCACCCAGCCGAGCGTCGAGAGGTCGACGCTGGACGCGTTGGCGACGAGGCCTTCCAGCCAGGAACCGAGATCCTCGTCGCTCACCCCCTCGGTACCGCCGAGGGAGACCTCGGCCAGCCCCAGTTCCGTGATGATGTTCCGGACGAAGGTCGGGAATTCCTCCTGGAGGAAACTCCGGGCGATCACCGTCGCGACCACCAGGACCGGCACCAGCCCGAAAAGGGTCCGAAACGACAGTGCGGCGGCCAGAACCGGGGCTCGATCCTCACCCAGGTGTCGCCCGCAGTAGCGGAGCACCTCCAGCCAGCGTCGAATCTGGCGTTGCATCACGGTCAGCTGGCCGATGGGCTGGGTCACCGCCAGTCGAAGCCATTCGAAGGTCTGGAGGAGGGTCTTGATCATGGAGTTCCTGTCCCGACTGGGGGTCTGATCCGGGCGACGGCCGGGCAAGGGCCGTTCTCCCGATAGAATGACCGGAATGCCGACTCCCCGCGCTGAAAAGAATGACGAACCCACCTCCCGCGTCCGTATCCAGCGGGTGCTCGCCGATGCGGGCGTCGCCTCGCGTCGAGCGTGCGAATCGCTCGTCGAGGAAGGGGCGGTGACCGTGAACGGACGAGTGATCCAGAAGCTTCCCTGCTTCGTGGATCCGGATTCCGATCGCATCTTCTGCAATGGACGTCGAATCGAGAAGCCTCGACGGCACCACTACATCATGCTGTTCAAGCCTCGGGGATTCGTCTGCACCTCCAGCGATCCCGAAGGTCGGAAGAAGGCGATCGACCTCGTCGAGCATCCCTCCGGCGTTCGACTCTTCTCCGTGGGTCGGCTCGACATCGACAGCTCGGGGTTGCTGCTGCTGACCGACGACGGTGATCTCGCGAACCGACTGACCCATCCGAGCTTCGAAGTCCACAAGGGATACGACGTCACGGTTCGAGGTCGGCTCGATGAGGAGGCGGTGGAGAAGCTCCGCCGGGGCCTCTACTTGAGCGATCGACGGCGGGAGGGCGAGGCGACCCGGACCGCGGAGTCCGGGGTGACGGTGCTTCGACGCGACCGGGATCGCACCCGACTGTACGTCGAACTCCGGGAGGGGCGCAACCGACAGATCCGAAGGCTGATGGATCGAATCGGTCATCCGGTGAAGAAGCTCCGTCGCGTTGCGCTCGGTCCGCTGAAGCTGAAGGGCCTGTCGGTCGGCGACTGGCGTGAACTCACGCCGGGTGAACTGGGACAGATCCGTCGTGCCTCGCAGCGGGTCGAGCGGCGGGAGAAGGCCGTCGCCCGGGCGACGCGGCGCAAGGCGAAGAAGGCGGCCACCAAGAAGACCACCGGCGGCGGCGGCAAGTCCGCCCCCTCGAAGACGAGCGGGACCGGCGGCAGTTCCGCCCCCAAGAAGACCTCCGGCAGGAAATCGACGACTCTGGGTGCGGACCGACGCAGGACCACTCGCTCCGGCGATGCTCGTTCCGGCGGCACGCGTTCGGGGACTTCTCTTTCCGGCGGTTCCCGTGCCGGCGGCACGCGGGCGACCTCCTCGCGTAAACCATCGGCCGGCAAGGGAGTCGCCCGGAAGAGCTCGTCGAAGACGGGTTCCGCGCGGGGCGCGGGCCGGAAGTCAGGTTCAGGCGGACGAGGGTCCGCCTCCGCACGCGGCCGCGGCGGACGGTGACGGATTCGCCGTGATCGCCTTCGGGGTGGAACGGGTTCGTTCACAAGAGGACGACCGCCGACATCGTGTGATGCCGACGGTCGTCGTAGGCCCATCGTTCGACGGTGAGGATCCCGTCCGACTGGAGAGTGACCTCCGCCCACGCGTACACCGCGTCACCGAGGTCGTCATCGAAGGTGAAACCGAGGTACCCGGAACTGAGTTCGCCGTCATCGGCTCGGAAGTTGTCGAACGGGCCGTAGGTGTAGTCGGAGCCGCCTCCGGTTCCGCTGTGTCGAATGACGAAGTAGAGGGAGCCGAAATCCGCAGCCTCCATGTTGTCTTCGCCGGTCATGTCGCCCACGCCGAGTCGAGCCCATTCGGAGAGTCCGCTGTTGTTCGTCGCGGAGTCCACGTCGAGACCACCGCCCGGCTGGAAGTTGAAGACAAGTCCTGCGCCGGAGCTGAAGGAAGTGACGTTGAAGACACCGGCCATCGCACCGTTCGTGGTGGAAAGGTTGAGCAGCTCGTTCTGGACCGTGACGGGTGCGTCGTCGACGACGATGTCCCCGGCGGAGGTCGCCGCAAGCATGGTGACGGCGGTGGTTGCAATCGGAACGGACGCTGAAGCCGCGTATCGTGCAAGGCGGTCGGTGTTCAGCTCTGTCTCCTTGGGCGGGATGGGAAGCGGGGCAGAGCGCGGCCGACGAAGTCGGGGGAATCCGGCCCCGTGATCGAGACGCATCTTGCGACCTTGCTCAAGGGAGATTTTCCGAATTACGGCGAAGGAATCGCGATTTCCAGCAATGCTCAGGGTCGGTTGCCCTTCCCCTCGAGTCCGGTCTTCGAACCGAAACTCCGGCAGGGACCTATCATGTCCGGTCCCGTGGACCGAGGAGCCTGGAACGATGCCCATCTACGAATACGAGTCGGCCGAGGACGGTGAAGTGATCTCCCTTCTCCGGTCGATGGCCGAAGCCGACGCCCCCGTGGTCGATCCCGAGGGCCGCGACCGGGTCTTTCGAAGGCGGCACAGCGTCTTCGGCGTGATGACCGGAAACGCCGGTGGCTCGCCATCGCCGCGCGAAAGCTTCTGTCCCTGCGGGGTCGCCGAGGGCGGCTGTCGGCATCCGGGTTGATGGCCGGCGTCGGGGATCGGGCACGGTCGTGACGCCTCGCGAACATCGCTTCGTGGAAGGCGCGACGTTCTGGAGATGACTGGGATGGCAGGAACGAAACGAGATCGGGGTGGTTCGAGCCGCCGGTTTCTCCATGGCGTGGACTTCTCGGGAAGTGATGCCGGTGGAGCGGCGGGCATTCGCGTCGCGACTCGGGCGGCGGGTCCGCAGGGCGTCGTCGAACGCATCGAGCGGATCGACCGGGCCGGCCTGCGTCGACGAATCGTTGCCGGCCTCGAGACCGGGGATGAACACCGCTGGCTGATCGACGCGCCGTTCGGTGTCCCGCTCGCGACGCTGGAGGCCTGCGAGATCGAGGCGACCTGGGAGGCGACGGTCCGGTGGATGGCATCGTTCGACTCTCCGCGGGACTGGCGGCGAGGCGTGCGATCGATGACGCGAAAGGAACCTCGTCGGACCACCGACCGGAACTCCTGGACGCCGCTGGCGTCGATGAACCTTCGAATCTTCAAGCAGACCTGGACCGCCATGGTCGAGCTGCTCGTGCCGCTCGCCGCCGCGGGTGTCCGGGTCGAACCGCTTGCCGGGCCCGGTGACTCCAATGTCGTGGTCGCGGAGGGGTGTCCGGCCTCGCTGCTCAAGCGTGCCGGCGATTCGGCCCGTGGCTACAAGGGGCGGACCGACGGCAACCGGCAGCGGCGTGCCGAGATCCTCGCCACCGCACGATCGGACTGGGGCCTCCGCATCGCGGAGGAAGCCGCGAGTGCCGCGGTGGCGGGGCCGGGGGGCGACGATCTGGACGCGGTGTTGCTCACCCTCGATCCGCTGGTGACGGTCATTCCGTCTGAAGCGTCGATCGAGGGCTGGGTCTATTCCTGATCCGCAGGGCGTTCGCGAATGAAGGACGTCATCGAATGAACAACGACCCCCGGTCGAAACCGGGGGTCGTCTTGAATGCCCAGAAGAGGACTCGAACCTCCACGGGATTTTACTCCCACCAGCACCTCAAGCTGGCGCGTCTGCCAATTCCGCCATCTGGGCCGCGGATACTCCGGAGAGGATCGGAAAGTATACCGACTCCCCGGCGGGTGTCGAGGCTGGCTGGTGATCCCTACCATGGAGCGATGCCCGATTCCAACGTCGAAACAGGTTTCCAGACCACCGGACCCGATGGTTCCGAGGATGCCGGCGTGCTTCGCCTGAACGAGATCTTCCACTCGATCCAGGGCGAGTCGACCCGGGCGGGCGAGCCGTGCGTCTTCATCCGACTGGCGGGGTGTCATCTCCGGTGCAGTTGGTGCGACACCGAATACGCGTTCCGCGAGGGGCGTCGTCGGCCGGTCGCGGAGATCCTCGAGGAAGTGCTCGCCATCGACTGCGGCCTCGTCGAGATCACCGGAGGAGAGCCGCTCCTCCAGAAGACGGTCCACGTGCTCGAACGGGCCCTGCTTGATGCGGGGCGGACGGTGATGTTCGAGACTTCGGGCGCCTGCGACATCACGGCCTGCGACCCTCGGTCCGAGATCATCATGGATCTCAAGCCCCCTTCGAGCGGCGAATGCGATCGGAATCTCGACTCGAACATCGAGGCGCTCCGCCCGCACCACGAGGTGAAGTTCGTCATCGGTGATCGAAACGACTTCGACTGGTCCATCGAGCGGGTACGAACCCTCGCGCTTCTCGACCGATGTCGGGCGGTGCTTTTCTCGCCGGTGTTCGAGCAGGCGCAGGGACTGGAGATCGCCGGCGCCTCCGGGCTGCCTCCCGGACGGCTCGCCGAGTGGATTCTCGCCTCCGGACTCCCGATCCGCATGCAGATGCAGCTGCACAAGTTCATCTGGGAACCGACCACCCGCGGCGTCTGAGAGACCGGTGTCGCGACGACGGGCCACGGAATGAGAAGACGGGAGGTCGCCGAAGCGACCTCCCGTCGTGATTCACGTCCCGTGACCGGTCGGTCAGGGGCAGGTGTTTCCGAAGTTGGTGAAGAACACGCCGACGTCCGAGCCGTCGACGCCGCCCACGCCGTCGAGGTTGGCCGGGGAATCGGTCAGGCCCCACTGGGTGAGCAGGAAGCCGAAGTCCTCACCGTCGACGATGCAGTCACCGTTGAAGTCGCCGACCAGTTCGTCGGTGTCGCACTGGATGGCTTCGACCTTGAACGCATCGATCGCCGCTTCGACGACCGACCCGTCGTTGAGATCGCACGCCTGGAAACGGACCTGCACGGCATCCGTGTTCTCCACGAAGTCGGAGACACGAAGACTCACCAGATACCAGCCGCCGGAACTCTGGGCCACCGGGCCGACGACCTCGAGTTCGGTCCAGTTGAGGCCGTCATCGGTGATCTCGATGGTGAACAGGTCGTTGTTCGGATCGGCGCCGGTACCGGCGCCGGTGTTGTCGTACCAGCGGGCGTACTTGATGATGCTGCCCGGGTCCGTCGCGTCGATCAGCGGGGTCGTGATGGTCGTGCATCCGCCGTCGATGTCGAAGTTGCCGTTGCCGTTCTCGGTGACCAGGCAGAAGTCGCCCTCGTATGCCGCTTCCGGTTCGCCGCGAGTCGAAGTCCCGTTGGGGTTGCCACGCTCCCAGCCGCCGCTGGTCAGGCCCGGATCGTTGGTGACGACCCAGCCCGAGATGGTCTTCTCGAAGTCGTCCTCGTATCCGATCACGATGTCGGTCACGCTGAGGGCGGTGTAGGTGTCTCCCGGTGCGTTGGTCGGGCTCGACACCGGGGTCGAGCCGGAGTTGGCGGAGACGTACCAGTCGATGGTGGCACCGCACTCCGCCGCGGGAAGGGTGGCGAGGTAGCTGTTGCCACCCTGGTTCTGCATGATCTGATTCTGCCAGACGCTGCCGTTCTCGCGGAAGTAGATCCGGGCGTTGGAGGGCGTGGGGTTGTCGCCGAGGGGCAGGACGTCCACGGTGAAGGTCACTCCGTTCGCCGGGTCGATGGTGTTGGGACGGCCATCGGGGAACTCGAACACGAGGAGCTGGAGGTCCGGGCCGGGGAGGCCCTTCACGCCGGCGCCGGCGCTGATCTGGGCGTAGTTCGGGGTGCCGTCGAGGATGTTGCCGTTGTCGTCGTCGAGCGTGAGCCAGTCGATGACGATCGCTTCGTTGATCGCGGAACCGTTGTGCATCGGGATCGAGTTGAAGAAGTGCGACTCGATGATCGAAGTGGGCTTGCCCGCCGCGATCAACTGTTCGCGAATCTCCCAGACCATGCCGGAAAGCACCTGCCCGCAGGTGTGGATCGCACTGCCGCAGGAAGAGCAGCCGGAGGGCGAGTAGCTGCAGTTGTTGTCCGCGTTTCGGATGCCTTCGTTGCACTGGTTCTGATAGAAGCCGACCGCGAGTCGTGGGTCGCCGGTGATGAGCACGCCGCAGCAGTCGCCCGCACCCTCGCCGTAGCTCTGCTGGCCGGAGCCGGCGGTGTTGACGAGGTGATGCCCGTATTCGTGGTGGACGATCACGTCGAACGCGGTGTTCGCACAGGAGCCACCCGCGTTGTAGAAGTTGATCGAACCGCCGTCGTAATAGGCGTTGCAGGTACCCGACACGCCGGTGTTGATCGTGAAGTTCTCCTGGTTCGAGATGACCGGGTAGCTCGAGTTGTACTGGAGCGTGAAGTTCCGGACCTCTTCGGCGAAGAAGATGGTGTTGGCGTAGGCCCGCTGCGTGTCGGAGGCGTTGGCGAAGTTGATGACCGCGGTCCCGTTCCCGCCCGAAGGGACGGTCACGCTGGTGTCACCAGCGCCGTTGTCGACGTTGAACCAGCGGGTCCTCGCTTCGACGTTGGCGGTCACCGAGCCGCTGCCGCTGTTGGGAATCGTGGCGATGCCCTGTTCGTTCGCGACGTAGACCGTGCCGCCGACCGTCACGCGAGCGTGGGGAAGCGGGGCGATGATCTCGATGCCGCATTCCATCGAGAACTCGTTGGTGCGATTGGCCATCACCTGGACGTTGACGTCGGCGTGGAGGATCTCGTTCTGCTCGTGGATGATTTCGCCGGTGGCGGGATCCGCCACGAAGCGCCACTTGGTGTAGGCGCCATCGGCGTCACTGCCGGTCATCGTGAAGTCGACGCCGGCTCGCGGCGGAACCGAGGTGCCGTCGCTGCCGGCGAACACCACGGGTCGGATGCCGGAGATCTCTGCGTCCTGGAATCGGGTCCGGGCCTCGGCCGCGAACCGGTCGGCGTCGAGGCCGCCGGGAAGGAGGCCGCCGGGCATTTCGAACCCGCCGAGATCGGGGACCTGGGCGGACACGAGGACCGTGGGGAATCCGGGCTCGTTGCGGACCAGAACGCGGATCGCGGCATCGAAGACGGGTGTGCCGTCGACGTGGGGGACGTAGCCGACGAGCATGAACTTGGCGTCACCGGTGACGGGGTCGGTCACCAACGGGAGCACGTGCTCCTGGCTCAACCACGGACCGATGGGAAGAAACTGTTCGGGCTGGATGCCGAAGAGTCGCTCGGCGTTCTCTTCGACGAAGCGGCCAGCACTGTCCGAAGCGTGATCGCCCTCGGAGAAGGCCGCGCCGTAGATTCGCTCGAGGCGTCCCATCCGCATCGTCCGCGCAACGCCGGGATGCTGGTCCATGAACGACATCCAGCCCTGGTGGACGTCGTCGATCGGGGTCGTGGGGCCGGCGAGCGCGGTGCGCGTGGTCTTGTCTACCGGAGTGCCGCGGTCGGCCATGGAGGCCGTTCCGAGCGCGGGAACCGCCAACATCATGGCGGCGATGGAGAGGGACTTGATCAGCATCTGGTGGTCCTGGGGGGGGACTGGTTGTGGATGGAAAGTTCTAAGCTATCTATTGTTGCCGAGATATGACGGTGGGACAAACACTTGGTTCCGGAAACTGCCGAATCAGGCCCTCCTGTCCGTCGAAAATCGGCGATGGGCAGGCGATTCGGACCTTGTTACCCGGCTAAGAGTGCTCTAACTTGGTGGGTTCGGATGGCCAAGGGAAACCAGAAAAAGTCGATTTCAGACACCCCGACGATCGAGAATCGCCGGGCCCGTCATGATTTTCGCATCGGGGACACCCTTGAATGCGGGCTCGTGCTGCGGGGCACGGAAGTGAAGTCGATCCGGGCGGGGCGGGCCAGCCTCGCCGAAGGCTGGGTGCGGGCGGTGGCCGATCCGCCGACGCTCACGTTGATGGGCGTTCACGTCGCCGAATACCCGCCGGCGGGACCACACCGTCAGCACGAGCCGGTTCGGCCGCGAAGACTCCTCGCCCACAAGAAGGAGATTCTGAAGCTCGCGAACGTCCAGGACGCGGACAACGCGACCCTCGTTCCGCTCCGGATCGTCTTCGTCGGAGGGCGGGCGAAACTCGTGGTGGGTGTCGCGGAGGGCCGCAAGAAGGTCGACAAGCGGCAGGACATCGCCAAACGCGAGGCCCAGCGCGACATGGATCGGGCGTTGCGTCGGCGCGGGTGATCTCGCCGACCGGCGGTCAGTCGCCGACCCGGACCATCGGGAACGGCCGTCCCACGCGATCGTCCCGTTCACCGTCGATGCAACGAAGGATCTCCTCCGCGATCGCATCGGGTGGGTAGGCCAGATCGGTGGGGAAGGTCGCTTCGTCCACCAGGCTTCGAAGGAGCGGCGTCTCCACCGCGCCNGGGTTGATGGTGAACGCGCGGATCCCGGTCTCTCCGGCTTCCGCCATGATCGATCGACTCAGGGAGTCGAGTCCGGACTTGCTCGCCGCGTAGGCGGTGAAGTGGTGGAACGGATCGATCGAACTCATCGACGAGACGTTGACGACCACGCCGTGGTGTTCCGCGAGCGAAGGCCAGGCGGTGCCGACGAGAATCGTCGGTCCGACGAGATTCTGTTCGAGCGTCGACCGCATCAGGTGTTCGTCGGTGTCCTCGATCGTCGCCTGCGGGGCGATGCCCGCGATGTTCAGCACCGCGTCGATCCGCCCGAACGCGTCGAGCACCCGGTGGGTGACATCCCGCACCCGGTCCGGTTCGCCGAGATCGCATTCGAGGACGAGGGAGACGGCCGTGGCGTCCATGGCCGCGGCGGTCGCCTCGAGTTTGGACCGGGTCCGGCCGAGCAGTCCGCACCGCCAGCCTCGTGATGCGAGCCGGAGCGCGGTCGCCCGGCCGACGCCGGAGCCGGCACCGGTGATCACCGCGACGGGGGCGTCGTTGGCGGAGTCGCCGCTCAACCCGCCAGCCTCAGNACGTCGTTGTAGAAGGTGACCACGAAGAGCGTTCCGATCAACGCCAGGCCGACCAGCGTCGCCGCGTTCTGGAATGCGATGGAGGGCGGCTTCTTGAAGAACTTCTCGTAGAGCAGGAACAGGAAGAGCCCACCGTCGACGATCGGCAGCGGCAGGAAGTTGAGCACGGCGAGGTTCACACTGATCATCGCGAGGAAGAAGATCAGGTACATGAAGCCCCGATCCGCCACCCGGGTGCCGATGTGGACGATGCCGACCGGACCGTGCAACTGCTTCACGCTGACCGATCCACCGACGAGTCGGTCGATGGTCAGGTAGGTGAGCACCACCATCTTCCAGGTCTGTTGGAAGCCCATGGTGGTCGCGAGGATCGGATCGCCGCCGGCGGAGAGCGTGGTCTGGAGCGGTTCGAACCAGTTGCCGGGAAGTGGTGCCGTCCAGCCGAGCCCGCGAAGTCGGGCACCTTCGGCCGCGGAGATCGTGATGGTTCCGGATTCCGCGGCGGCGTCGGCCACCGGGAGCGTCCAGGTGAACTTCGTCTCGATGGGTTCGGTCGGTCCGTCGGTGGTGACGGCGTCGNGCAGGGCGGCGCGGAACGAAGGCCAGTCCTCGACGGGCGTCGTCCCCACCGCGTCGATCCGGGTGCGGGGCATGAGTCGCAACGCCGCGATGGAGGTGGGCATCGGTTCCTCACCACCCACGACCTCGAACGGTCGGGCGATGCGGGGATCATCGAGGGCGTAGTTCACCATCACCCCGAGTCGACCGTCGGCGTCGGTCCTCGCCTCCACGCGTCGTTCGACCCCGTCGCGTTCCACGAGGATCGGAATCGTCCGGCCCGGTCGGGCCATCAACGCGCCGCGGAACTCCGACATCCGAGGTCCCGCGACGTCCGCGATCTGCAGGACGATGTCGCCCGCGACCAGGACTTCCGCGTTTCGGCTTCCATCGACGACCCCGGTGATCCTGATCAGCGGTGTGAGTCCGAGCAGTCCGGACTCCCAGTCGCCGGCGCCGTCGGGTTGCGGCTCGGCGTAGAGGATGCGTTCGTACACGGGATCGGCGGTCATGGCGAGGGTGAACGCGGGATCGCCGTCCGGTCCCGGGCCGAAGCCGACTTCCACCGGGCGACCGTCCGACGCGATCATGGTCTCGTCGAAGGCCTCCCAGGTGCCGACGGTGGTGGAACCGACCGACACGATGGTCCGACCGGGCATCCGTTCGGCCATCGATGCGTCGAACATGTTCCGGAGCGGTGCTTCGAGCTTCGGATCCGAGGCGAGCTGGTTGCTGGCGGCCGGCGCGATGCCGATCATCCGCATGTTCATTCGTTCGTCGTACGCGGGCTCCACCTCGAAGCGGACCGGAGTGTCCCGGCCGGGGCGGTCGACTTCGATGCGGAGCGGGCGATCCGGCACGCTCATCGCGGATTCGATCATCACGTCGGAGAACGTCATGATCTTCGAGTCGCCGATCCGGGTGATCCGGTCACCGGGACGGATGCCGGCGTCCACGCCCTCGGTCAGCGAGGTCGCGATCGCCGCGGGCGAGCCGGGCTGGACCGGACCCACCACCGGAGCTTCGAACCGGACCCCGACCATGAAGGCGACGACGAACATCAGAATCGCGGTGATGAGGTTCATCACCACGCCGGCGCTCACCACCACCATCCGCTTGCCCACGCTCACGCTGGTGTAGCTCCGGGCGTCACGGCTCGTCGCGTTCGGATTGCCGTCCTCCTGCCCCAGCATCCGGACGTAGCCACCGATCGGAAGCAGTCGAAGGGAGTACTGCGTCTCTCCGAGGCCCTCCGCCGCCATCTCCTCGTCGCTCAGCTCGATGGGGAAGCGACCGAGCCGCTTCTTGACCACGTCGTCACAGGCGCCGAACCGGAATCCGACGCCGCCTCGATAGCTGGCCACCACCGGACCCATGCCGATCGCGAACCCGTCGGCGCGGATTCCCGCCCAGCGGGCCGCGATGAAGTGACCCAGCTCGTGGAGGGCGATGAGGAGCCCGAAGCCCAGAATGATCAGGAGGATGTTGCTGCCGGTGCCGAGAATGTCCACGCGGGGTCCTTCGTTGGTTCCCGTTCGGGAATGCGGAGGTCGGGGTCGAGCGAAAGGTCGGGTTCAGAGGATAGCGGGCGAGCCGCACGCCTTCCGGAGTGAGTTCGACGGTGAACGGCTTCGGGTTCGCGGGAGGGGCGGATCTTCTGATCGAAACGCAGGTCAGGCGTTGATCGACGAATGGGCCCGGGCGGCGTCTCGGGCCGCCCCGTCGGCCGCCATCACGGCGTCCAGATCGGCCGCCGGTCCGACGGGGACCTGATCGACCACGTCCGCGACGACGTCCGTGATCAGGCCGAAGGCCATGCCGCCGCGGCAGAAGGCTTCCGCGGCGACCTCGTTCGCGGCGTTGAAGATCGCCCCTGCGGTGCCACCGGCGCGGATCACGCTTCGGGCGAGTTCGATGGAGGGGAAGCGGTCGTGATCGACCGGTTCGAAGACGAGTTCCCGCAACTCCTGATAGTCCAGCGAAGGCGCGCAGCCGGGCACCCGGATCGGATGGCAGAGCGCGTACTGGATCGGCATCCGCATGTCCGGCGGCGAGAGTTGGGCGAGCGACGAGCCGTCGAGGAACTCGACGAAGGAGTGCACGATCGACTGTGGATGGATGATCGCCTGGAGCCGGTCCGCGTCGATGCCGAACAGCCAGCGAGCCTCGATCAGTTCGAGTCCCTTGTTCATCATCGTCGCCGAGTCGATGGTGACCTTGGGGCCCATCTTCCAGGTCGGATGTTTCAACGCCTCCTCGACCGTCGCATTCCGGATCCGATCCGCGGGCCAGGTCCGGAAGGGGCCGCCGGATGCGGTGAGGACGAGTCGGGACACCTCCTGGGGGTCACGACCGGAGCGAAGGCATTGATGGAGCGCGGCGTGTTCGCTGTCGATCGGAAGGATCTCGACCCCGGCTTCCGCGGCCGCGGCGGTCACCAGCTCCCCCGCGGCGACCAGCGTCTCCTTGTTCGCGAGCGCGACGTCGCAGCCGCGTTCGATCGCCGCGAGCGCCGAGGGGATCCCGGCGGCGCCGACCATCGCGGCGACCACCAGATCGCCGGGTCGAGCGACGTCTTCGACGAGGCGGACCGCGGCGTCGGGCCCGGTGCGGATCGAACGATCCGGTGACAGCGGCCCGGCCGCGGCGGGGTCGGCCAGGGCCAGGTTCCGAACCGAGAATCGATCGGCCTGTCGCTCGAGGACGTCGGCCCGACGACCGGCGGCGAGTCCCACGACTTCGAAGGTCGGGACCGGTTCACCGGACTTCGTCGCTCCGACGGTGGCGAGATGCGCGATGACGTCGAGCGCGCCGACGCCGATGGAGCCGGTCGAGCCGAGGATGATGATCCGTCGCGGATCACTCGATTCGGCGATGTTTCGAGACGACTGCTTCATCCGAACTGTGGCTTCCTCGATTCCCGGAATCGACCGCGAAGGGATCGATCGGAAGGCGATCAGCGATCACTCGGGCTCGATTGCCCGGGTGATCGTCGTTGGTATCGGCCACCGTAGAGCGACCGCTTCTTCGGCTTGATCGGAACGGCGGCGGTCTCCACGACCGCGACCGCGTCCTCCGTTTCGTCCGAATTCGTCGCGCTCCGCTCCTCGGACGGCTCGGCGTCTTCCGATGATCCGATCGACACGGGTGTCGGCATCGCTTCGGTCGAATCGACGTCACCCGGTCCGTTCTCCGAATTCCGACCGTCGCCGTCGTGATCGCCTTCGGCGCGTTCACCGCCGTCGGTCTCATCGTCGGACCGTCGCCGTCGTCGGCGGCCACCACGTCGTCGTCGGCGACGCTTCTTCCTGGGTTCGCCGTCCTGGCCCTCTTCGCCGCCTTCGCCGTCCTGCGGCGTCATCGGTGCGTCCTCGGTGGTCGTCGACGCTTCTGCATCGTCGTCGGCGGGTGATTCCGGCGGATCAGGTGCGAAGAAACTCCGAACCGTCCCGACGAATTCGCCGGGAATGGAGGACATGTGGTTCTTCAGTTCGAGGGATTCGAGCTTCTCGACGACCGCCGCGAGGATCTCCTTGCTGGTGATCTCCAGTTCCTTCGCGAGTGCGTGGACTCGAATCGGCGATTCTGGTTCGGCCGGTGCGGGTGCCTCCTCCGGGGTCTCCGTCGGCTCGGCGTTCGCGTCCGACGTCGTCGAATCCCCTTCCTCGCCGGCTCGGTTGCCCCGGCCGCGGCGTCGGCGTCGGCGCCGCCGCTTTCGGCCCCCACCTTCCTGTTGCTCGTCCTCGTCGGATGCGAGCGGCTTCGCGAGCGCTTCGGCGATCGTCTCCTCGTCGTCGTCATCCTCGTCGTCTTCGATGTCGAAGCCGCCGGCCATCGCGATCGAGACCACGTCCGCCGGCGCGGGCTTGCGTCGTCGCCGTCGCCGTCGTCGGCCGTCGCCGTCGGCGGTGGCGACGTCGTCCTCCGCATCGTCCGCGGCGTCCTCGAGGGACTCTGCGAAGTCGGTCAGCACCGGAGTCTTCAGNNANGGNAGNCGNGNGATGTCGATGTCGGCGTTNCGGTCGTCGTAGGCNTAGACGTCGAANCGATCGCCGCCGATCTGTTCGGAGATNCGGATGTCGACCCGGCCGCCNCTTCGGCGTTCGAGNTCGTCGATNCGTCGNCGATGCCCGCTCANCAGGGCGCTGGCGACCNGGGTNCCNCANACCANNTCGACGCGTTCGACCTTGTCGACNGCAAGGATGCGGGCGGCTCTNCGGACCGCATCGGCAGCGACGGAATCCGGATTTCGGATCTCNCCCAGCCCGTTGCATTCCGGGCAGGGTGAGAAGTACTGNGATCGGATGCTCGGGCGNATCCGCTGNCGNGTCATCTCCACNAGNCCGAACTCGCTGATCGGAAGGAACGTGGTNCTCGCCCGGTCCTGNCGNAGATTCTCGGCGAGTCGNTCNTCGATCTCCTTGCGGTTCCGGGCGAANCGCATGTCGATGAAGTCGCAGACNACNAGNCCNCCCTGNTCGCGNAGNCGNAGNTGNCGGACGATCTCGTCGGCNGCCTCCCGGTTGGTNGAGACCGCGTTGCTNTCCGCGTCNCGNGCNCCNCGGCTTCGNCCGGAGTTGACGTCGATCGCGACCATCGCCTCGGTCTGGTCGATCACGAGCGCGCCGCCGGAGCGGAGCGGGACTTCACGGGCGTGGATGAGATCGATCTGCCGCTCGACGTCGAAGGCGTCGAAGAGCGGGATCGGCTTGTCGTAGAAGCGGACCTTGGGGCCCGACTTCGGCGAGACCACGGAGAGAAAGGTGCTGGCCCGTTCGAATCCCGTCCGGCTGTTGATCACGATCGAATCGATCGAAGCGTCGACCACGTCGCGGATAGTCCGGACCACGAGGTCGCCCTCGGTGTAGAGCTCCGAGGGGGCGCCGACCCGGTCCATGCGCTTCTCGAGCTGGGTCCAGAGCCGCTTCAGGTACGCCGCATCCCGCTTGAGTTCGGTCTTGGTCTTGTCGTAGCCGGCGGTGCGGACGATGAAACCGAAGCCTTCGGGAAGATCCAGTTCGTCGAGGATCTTCCGCATCTTCTCGCGCTGGTCGTCGTCGACCTTGCGACTCACGCCGACGCGGTCCATGCCCGGCATCATCACCAGAAGCCGACCCGGAATGGACAGATAGCTGGTGACGGTCGGCCCCTTGGTGCCGACACCCTGCTTGAGAACCTGCACCAGGATCTCCTGGCCCTTCTTCAGCGCGTCCTGGATCGGCGGTCGCTCTCGCCGAGGGGTCTTGCGGCCGACCTTCTCGGTCTTGTCCCCACCGGGGAAATAGCGGGGGTGCAGGTCGGAGACGTGAAGGAAACCGTTCGTGCCCTGGCCGTAGTCGACGAAGGCGGCCTGGATCGAGGATTCGACGTTGACGACGCGGGCCTTGTAGATGTTTCCGACCGCGGTCGCGCTCTGGGTTCGTTCGACGAAGAGTTCCTCGAGTCGCCCCTTCTCGAGAATCGCGATGCGGCAGGACTCGCCCGGCACGTCGTCGATGAGGAGGACCCGGCTTCCCGCGGCCGCGGTCGGGCCGGTCGGCGTCACCTCGATCGCAGCTCGGTCGGGTCGTTTCCACTCGCGACGGGATCTGCTCTTCTTCGCGGGGAGGCCGGACTTCTTCTCCTCGGGCTCGCTCGTCTCGGCGTCGGATTCCTCGTCGCCGCCGGCCTCCGGTGTTTCGGCGTCGTCGTCGGCGGTCTCGGCGTCCGTTTCGCCTGAATTCCGCTTCCGGCGCCGGGATCCACCCCGGCGAGACCGCTTCTTCCGGGGGGCGGACTCGTCATCGTCCTCCGGGGCGTCCGAATCGGCATCGGCCTCGGCGGTCGCGACCACGGTGTCTTCCGTGGTCTCTTCCCCGGTCGAATCCGGCGTCTCGGACGTGAGGACGACTTCGGCGGGCGCTTCGGTCTCGGTGCCCGCATCGGCCTCAGGCTCGGCGGACGCGGCCCGACTGCTGGTCTTCTTCTTCGTCTTCTTCTTCGTCTTCTTCGCGGCGGACTTCTTGGTGGTCTTCTTGGCGACCGTCTTCTTCGTCGTCTTCTTGGCGGTCGACTTCCTGGTGGTCTTCTTCTTCGTCGTCGACTTCTTCGAGGTCTTCTTCGCCCCGGCCGAGGACGCGGTGTCCGTGTGTTCCGCGGCCGGTGATTTGCCTGCGTCGGAATCGTTGTCGTTCATGGTCATGGTCGTCTCCATGACCGCGTTCGAGGTCGTGATTGAATGTCGTCGAGGGGACGCCTGACACGATCGAGGTCCGACACACGTCGGGCGTGCGTCGTCGGTCGGCCTGGATCTGAGCAGGATTCCGATGCATCGCACCGGAAGGAGGGTGGGCCGCATCGCGGTCACCCACCGAGGATTCGATCCGGTGATCCGCGAAGCGGTACCGATCGGTCCTCGATTCGATTCGAGATCGTCAACTTCGAAACGGGGCCGGTGTCTACCGGCGTATCGGTCGGCGATCCCGGATAATCCTTCTTCCCCGCACGGGGCGGAGTCGCCTCCCGAAGAGGCTGGATTCCCGGGGCGTCGCGTCGACGTCACCCGACTCGAGCGGCGATCTCGGTCGCCTGCCGTGACCGGGGAGGGAGCCTCCTCGATCACCTGATTCGCGTCCCTCCTCAACGAACGTGCGGTTCACGTTCCGTCGAAGCGGTCCTTTGTTCCTGACTTCCCCTTCACTCGGCGGTCCATCCGCTGGGTGATCCGGGGTCGATTTTTCTGAGCTCATCGCGGAGGTAGTTGAGGACCTGCCGCTCGGAGTCGAACGTGCCGACCTTTCGGGCGATGCGTTCGCAATGTTTGATCGAGACCGACCTGACCACCTTCTTGATGAGGGGAATCTGGGTCGGAACCAATGAAAGTGTACGCAAACCGAGTCCAAGCAGCAACATGGTGTAAATCGGCTCTCCGGCGATCTCACCGCAGATCGAGACCGCCACCGCTCGCCGCCGGGCGGCGCGGATGACGCTCTTGATGAGCAGGAGGACGGCCGGGCTCGCACCGGTGTAGAGATTCGCCACCCGCTCGTTCCCTCGATCGACCGCCAGCGTGTACTGGATGAGGTCGTTTGTCCCGATCGAGAAGAATTCCACCTCATTGGAGAATGCACGGGCCATCAAGGCCGCCGAGGGCACTTCGACCATCATCCCCACGGAGACGTCGGTGCCTCGGGGAATCCCCTCCTCGTCGAGCTCCTCCGCGACGTCTGCGAGGAGCATCTTCGCCTGGCGGATCTCCATGACCGTGGAGACCAGCGGGAACATCACCTTCACCGGGCCCTCGGTGGCGGCCCGCAGGATCGCCCGGAGCTGCGTCTTGAATTCCTTCAGATGAAGCAACGAGTAGCGGATCGAACGGCAGCCGAGGAACGGATTTCGTTCGGGTTCCTCCGCCTGCTCCTGGGTGTACTTGTCCGCGCCGAGATCCTGGGTCCGGATGACCAGCGGACGGCCGTCGAGCATCCTGATCGCGGTGATGTACGCTTCGTAGTGCGCCGCTTCATCCGGGGCGTGGCCGCTGGTCAGGTAGAGGAACTCGGTGCGGTAGAGCCCGACGCCACCGCCGCCGTTGGAGAGCACGGATTCGATCTCGTCGGGGAATTCGATGTTGCCGAGGAGCGAGATCTCGACGCCGTCGGTGGTGACCGCATCGAGGGACGCCGTCTCGCGAAGCCCGGCGCGGAACTCGCTGACTTTCGACTGCCGGGCTTCGTATTCGGTGACGGTCTCCGGATCCGGATCCACGATCACCGTGCCCGCGTCACCGTCCACGATCACCAGGTCGCCGTTCTCCACGCCTCGGCTGATCCGGTGACATCCGACCACCGCGGGAATGTCGATGGCACGGGCGACGATCGAGACGTGACTGGTCCGGCCACCCGCGTCGGTCGCGAATCCGAGCACCTTGCTTCGGTCCATGCCGGCGGTCTGACTCGGTGTGAGTTCGTGCGCGACGATCACCACCGGTTCGGTCAGATTGGCGAGTCGGCTCGTCGTCTCGCCCATCAACTTGTCGAGAATCCGGCGATCGAGATCGATGATGTCGGCGGTCTTCTGCGAGAAGACTTCACTGCCCATGGCCGCGAACTGGTCCGCGATCGTCTTGAACTGGTCCGCGACGGCCCATTCCGCGACGACGAGGTCGGTGCGGATCCGTTCCCGGATCGGATCCCGGAGCGAGGGATCCCGCAGCAACCCCACATGAAATTCGAAGATCTTCGCGGGCTCCGCGCCGAGCTGGATCCGGGTTCGATCCCGNAGCTGCTCGAGCTCCGCGATCGCCTCCTCGAAGGCGGTGTCCACACGGTCGATCTCGGTTTCGCAGTCCGAGGCCTCGATGCGTCTGTGGGAGACCCGCTGCTCGGCCTGGCCGAGCCGGAAGACCCGTCCGAAGACGATGCCGGGGGAGACGGGGATGCCGCGAATGACTTCCATGGGCGAGGAGCAGGCTCGGGTTCGGATGGGCTCACGCCCCGGGGGTGGCCTCACCGGCCGACTGGTCGGAGTTTTCGAAATCCGAAGATGAAGGGAGTCCCGCCGAGCCGACCNATCTTAGCAAAATCCAGCGGATTCGGAATCGTTGGCGATCGCATCAGATGGGCGTGAAACCCGATTTTCAGCCGTGAATCCGAGNTCGGCGTGCCCGATGATCCCGACCGGTCCGGAGCGCCCGGTGATCATCCGACCCCACCGATGGAACGCATGAACGGAAACGGCGGGGTCCCGCGATCGGANCCCCGCCGTTCTGGTTTCGAATCGCCCGAGGGCGGGAGGATCAGTCTTCCTTGACCTCGAACTCGGCGTCGATGACGTCGTCATCCTCGCCGGCGGAGGGGGCGGCACCGCCCGGATCCTCGCTCGCGGAAGCGTCCTTGGCGCTGGCCTCGTAGACGGCCTTCCCGAGCTCGGTCGAGACCTTCTCGAGGTTCGCGAGCGCGGCTTCGATCGCGGGCTTGTCTTCGCCCTTGATCTTCTCCTCGAGGTTCGAGATGGCCGACTCGATCTCGCCACGAACTTCCGCCTCGACCTTCTCGCCGTGCTCCTCGAGGCTCTTCTTCGTGGAGTAGGCGATCTGCTCGGCTCGGTTCCGGGTCTCCACGAGCTCCCGCTTGGCCTTGTCGTCGTCGGCGTTCTGCTCGGCATCACGCTTCATCCGATCGATCTCGTCGTCGGAAAGGCCGCTCGACCCCTTGATCTCGATGTTGTGGCTCTTGCCCGTCGCCTTGTCGGTCGCGGAGACGTTGAGGATGCCGTTCGCATCGATGGAGAATTCGACTTCGATCTGGGGAGTGCCACGAGCCGCCGAGGGGATCCCGGTCAGATCGAACTGGCCGAGGGTCCGGTTGTCCTTCGCGAACTCGCGTTCGCCCTGCAGGACGTGGATCGTCACCGAACTCTGGTTGTCGCTCGCGGTGGAGAAGGTCTCCTTCCGCGAGGTGGGGATCGTGGTGTTCCGCTCGATGAGGCGGGTCATCACGCCACCGAGGGTCTCCACGCCGAGCGAGAGCGGCGTGACGTCGAGCAGAAGGACGTCCTTGACGTCACCGATGAGGACGCCGCCCTGGATCGCCGCGCCGATCGCGACGACTTCATCGGGATTGATGGACCGGTCGAGTTCGGGGGTCTTGAAGATGTCCTTCGCGATCTCCTGAACCTGGGGAATCCGGGTGGATCCGCCGACCATGACGACTTCCGCGATGTCCTCGGGCTTGATCTTCGCGTCGGTCAACGCCTGCTCGCAGGGCTTGCGAAGACGATCGAACAGATCGTTGCAGATCGATTCGAAGGTCGCACGGGTGACCGTGACCTGGAGGTGCTTCGGACCGTTCTGGTCCGCCGTGATGAACGGCAGATTGACCTGGGCCTCCATCTGCTGGGAGAGCTCGATCTTCGCCTTCTCGGCGGCCTCCTTGAGACGTTGGAGCGCCATCGCGTCGCTGCGAATGTCGATTCCCTCGGTCTTCTTGAACTCATCGGCGATGAAGTCGATGAGTCGCTGGTCGAAGTCGTCGCCACCGAGATGGCCGTCACCGTTGCTCGACAACACCTCGAACACGCCGTCGCCGACGTCGAGAATCGAGATGTCGAAGGTCCCGCCGCCGAGGTCGAAGACCGCGATGCGGGCGTTCTTCTTCTTCTCCAGCCCGTACGCGAGGGCGGCGGCCGTGGGCTCGTTGATGATCCGCTCGACCTTGAGGCCCGCGATCTCGCCGGCATCCTTGGTCGCCTGTCGCTGGGCGTCGTTGAAGTATGCGGGAACGGTGATGACCGCCCGGTCGACGGTTTCTCCGAGGTACTCCTCGGCGGTCTTCTTCAGATCGCGGAGGATCATCGCCGAGACCTCGGGCGGCGTGTATTCGTTGTCGCGGACCTCGACGGAGACGAGATCGTCGCCGCCGCCGATGACGCCGTAGGGGACCAGCTTCTCTTCGTGCTGGACCTCGTTGTGACGACGTCCCATGAACCGCTTGATCGAGAACACGGTGTTGCTGGGATTGGTCACCTGCTGGTGCCGGGCGGCCTGGCCGACGAGCCGATCGCCCTTGTCCGTGAAGCCGACCACCGAGGGGGTGGTTCGATTTCCGGTCGAGTTGATGATGACGGTGGGCCGTTCGCCCTCCATGACCGCGACCACCGAGTTGGTGGTTCCGAGGTCGATCCCGATGATCTTGCTGCTGGATTCTGACATGGTGATTGTTGACCTTTCCGATCACTGGCTAGTTTGGATGGGAGGTGAGCCGCATCGCTGCGACTCGGTTGCGGGGTGCATGCCCTGATGTCCGATCCCCCCGGGATGGGGTGGAACGGGACCGGTCTGCCGGTCGACTCATGGGCTTCTGGCACCCCTTTGCGGGTGCGAAAGAGGAGTCGCAAGGGCGATGCCAGAACCAACCTGCGGTTCTCGTCGATTTCTGGGGGTGTCGGGAGGTGGGTTCTGCCGATTTGGCACCGGTGAAGGCACCGAACCGACGAGATCCGGCCTCCGGGCTCCCGCTGGCCATCTGGCCTGCCCTCGTGGCGATCGCGTTGTCCGTGGGATGGGCGTCCTCACCCGTCGTCGCCGCCTCGGGAGGCCGGTTTCAGCTGATCGGACTTCTTCCCGACTGGGCCTGGCTGGCTGCGGTCGGATTCTGCATGGTGGTCGCCGTCATGGTCAGCGTTCTTGGCCGGGATCCGAGGCGGTGGAGGTGCCTCGCCCTCACGAGCCTCGCCACCGTGGGGCCGCTGATCGGCACGCTGCAGCGTGACCTGGGTATGCCGTACCGGTCGGTGGAAGGGGCGGGGACGCTGGTGTTTCTCAATGCCAACGACCCGGGGGAGCGTCGGGTGGATGGCGTTCGTGACTGTGACCGCGTGCTTGATCGCCTCGTCGAACTCGATGCCGATGTCACGGTCCTCGTGAACCCCGGGTGGCGATTGCCCGCGGCCTGGGGGGCATCGGCGGATGTTCGCGAAGGCGGACTTCGGATTCGCTGGGTGGGCTCGGTGCTCGTCGCCTCCCGGTACGGGGTGCGTTCGATGCGGGTGATCGAGACGTTGCGAGGGCTCGAGATGGAGCCCGTGAAGTCGCCGCCCCGGGCGGTGGAGATCGAACTCGACGTGCCTGACGGCGTTCCGCTGCCGGAAAGAATACTCGTCATCGATCTTCCCTCGGAGCAGGGCGTCGATCGTCTGGAGATGGCGAAGAAGGTCGCGGCGCGTCTCCAGCCTATCCAGCCGGGACTGATTCTCGGCGACCTCAACATGGCACCTCGTTCACCAGCGCTAGCAGCGCTCGCGCCGGGGTTCGAGGACGCGTTCCGGAACGCCGGGCGGTGGTGGGGAGGCACCTGGCCGCGCGAGTCTCCGTGGCTTCGAATCGACTTCGCCCTGACACGGCCTCAATTCCGTCCGACCACGATCCGGACGTTCGATCCCGGGGCCGGTGGCCACCGGGGGCTCGTCATGGAATATTCGGATTGAAGTGACTCGAACGTCCGGGGGCGACGCGGCGGATCTTGATCAGCCGTCGATCTGGAGTTCGTCCCAGATGTCGAAGATCCACATGCCGGAGGAATCCTCGCTGCCAATCTCGCCATCGAAGTTCACATCGGTCGGAATGGAGTTCAGGAACTTCGATCCGGTATCGGCCTGGTAGAAGGTGGAGCCGTCGCCTCGAAGCACGTTGAATCCCGACTCGTGGTTAAAGTCGGATCGGCTCCGCAGCCCGTCGGTGAGCAGGATCACGTTCGGATCGGTCATGCGTCGTCGGGTCGGACCCATGAGGGGTTCGTCCTGAGATCGCTTCTGATGCCCCGTGTAGTGGTAGTTGCAGAACGCGATTTCCGGGCCGGTTCCCTGCGTCTCGCCGAGAAGGGCCTTTGCACGCTCGAAAGTGTGCTGGCCGCGGTGTGCCGGACAGAAGCACGACGCGGGCGAGTCGATGTAGCGACCTTCCCAGAGGATGCCGATTCCGTCGAATCCGGGGACACCGACCTCGTCGTTGAGGTCGCCGGAGTTCAACGCCATCATGTTGGCGGGCCGGTTGACCATTTGAAAACGAGATTCGGGGAGGCGATCGTTGTTGTCGCTGCCGAAGATCAGGAACGACACGCCGATCTGTCGCTGGTTGGAGGAACAGACCAAACGCCGTGCACCCTTTCTCGCGACTTCGAGTCCGGGGAGCAGGAGCGAGGTCAGCACCACGATCACCGCGAGCACCACGACAAGCTCGATGACGCTGAAGCCGAGACGTGAAGAACAGCCGGGTCGGGAGCGGTCCCCGAGGGCGCGGGTTCTCAAATCTGGGCGACGGTCAGTCAAGCGACCTCCTGTCGGTAGCATGTGCCAAGCGGTGCGGGTGACGATCGGTGGGGTGAACCAGCGAACTGCACCCCGAAAGGATAACGCCGTGAAAGCAGGATTGGAACGAATTCCAGTCTTTTGGGGGATCCAAGGACCACCATCCCACGGAGAACCTCAGTTGTTGGTGTCTCTTTCCGAATTCCAGAGCTGTGTGTCGCTCAGCGGGCCGGACGCATGAATTCTCCGAATCATGAAGACTGGGTGCTGATGCAGGCGGTGGCCGAGGGCGATGAGGTAGCCGCGAACCGGCTTTACGATCGTTTCGGTGGACTCGTCTTCAAGTCCTCCCGCCAGGTGCTTTCCACCTCGGCGGAGGCCGAGGATGCGGTACAGGAGGTTTTCGTTCGCCTTTGGAAGACCGCTGAGCGGTACGACCCGGCCCGCGCGAAGCTCGTGACCTGGGTGATGCTCATCACGCGGCGTCACCTCATCGACCGATTGCGTCGAAAGCAGGTCCGCCCCACCAATCTGAGCCTCGAAGGCGACCCTGAAGGTCGGAGCGTGCCGCCCTCGAAACAGGAGGGTGCGATCGAGCGGGATGAGCACCGTCAACGGCTTCTTTCCCGGGTCGCGGAACTTCCAGCGCTTCAGCAGGAGGTGATCACGCGAGCCTATCTACAGGGTTTCACGCTCCGGGAAGTGGCGGAGCAGTTGGAATCACCGCTGGGAACGGTGAAATCAGCATTGAGCCGCGGTCTCGCGCGGCTGCGGGATCGGCTTGCGGACGAGCACCGCACGGCGGACGGTTGATTGGTGGCGGTTGCTGGTCCGAGAAATACGGCGTGTGTTTTTTTCGGTGAATGATGCAGCCATTGCGCGGGCGGCTACGGATGGTCGACGTCAAGTCTGGCGACGAATCAAGCGGCGAGCGGGTGTTGGGCGGATGCTTCGCGACCCCGCGTGCACGGAACGAAACCTGCGAATTGTCTTGGATGATGGAACGGCATCGCCCTCGCGGCGTCTCAGGGGTTGGTCCGGATCGAGTCGTGGAAAATGTCGGCGAATGTTGGCCGGAATGGCTTTTACGGGTTGTTTGAAGGACGTTTTCTTACGGGGCTTGCCCCGCAGTTGTTAAAGTCTGACACGGTGGTTTTGAAGGACGAGCCCCGGTTCGTTCAAAGAAATCCGCCAGAAACTCATATGGAGTGTGGGAACGATTATGTTGCTGATGGAGCCAATGGCGGTGGATGAACTACGTGATCTTGCGATCCTCGAAACGCTCGGGCTTCTCGAAGAAGTCGACGAAGCGAAGTTCGAGCGAGCCTTCGGCGGACTTTCGCCGGACCAGCAGGCCGAGCTGCTCGATCTGCAGTCGGCGGTGGCGGTGGAGATCGCCGCGGCGGGTGACGAGGAACCGGATCGTGCCCTGCGATACAAGGTGCTGGCCCGACTCGCTTCCGAAATCGACGAGGACGCCTCCGCCTGTGGTCCGATCGCTTCGATCGGCGATCGGGTCCGGGCGATCGGCAGCGATGCTCGAACCGCGTCGGGCCTGGCCGAGGTGGAGTCGGCCCCGGAATCGATGATCGACGTTCGACGAATGCGTCGGAGTTCCATGATCTGGCGGGCGGCGGCGTTCGTGCTTGGTTCGAGCCTCATCGCCCTGGTCGTGATTCAACAGCAGACCGCGAGCCTCAGCCGAGGTCTGCTCGACCTCGCGGATAACAACGTCTCGCTCAAGGAACTCCAGGGCCGGCTCGGCGGAATCGGTTTCCCCGAAAACGACGCTCGGCTGCTCCTCGATTCCTCGACCGCGCGATCCATCGCGCTGGCCGGATCGACCGGGGCGGGCATTCTCGTGATCGAAGAGGCGGGCGAGATGCCCGGCCAGGGCATGATGATGTTGTTCGACATGCCGGCCTCGACGATGGTTCGGCTCGTCGCGTTCGAGCCGGATGCCCCCGAGGTGCCGGTGGTGCTCTACGAGGGCACGGTGGGTCGTTTCTCCGCCTCGCCGATCGATCTCCGGGGCAGGTCGCTTCAGGGCCTCGCCTTCGAGATTCGCGAGGTCGGCACCGAAAAGGTCCTCCTGCGGAACAGCCTCGCCTGACCGGGGGTGTTGACCGGGGTTGCCGACCCGTGCCGTTGCGGCCCGGTCCGACCGTCCGGCGATTGCATGCAAACCCACGCCGCGTGTCCGTCCATTCGACGGGCACGTGTCCGTTCCAGAGGGGACGCGGTCTCATCGCGTGGTCCGACCACCGGGAGATCGAGTCTCGAGCGGACGGCCGGAATCAGTCCTCGGCCCGTGACGACCATTCGAATTCAAGTGGTTCGAGCTTGGCGGTGATTTCGGCGCGTTCGGTCTGAAGTCGCTTGCTCTTCTTCCCGTCGGTGTACACGTCGGGATCCATCATGGACTCGTCGATCTCTCGAATCCGAGGCTCGCATCGCTCGATCCTGGACTCGAGGTCCTTGGTCGAGAGCTTCGCGAGTTTCGAGGTGGCGTTCTTTCGTGGCTTGTCCCGTTTCTTCGCGGGCGGCGTTCCTCCGGAGGCGTTCCGATTTCGCGTTGCCTTCGTCGCCGACGCCGCGAGCCTCGCCTCCTCCGCGTCGGCCCGACGCTGATTCTCGATCTCCAGCCACTGCGAATAGCGGCCGTTGAAGATGCGAACCGAGCCTTCGCCGTCGAACACGAGCAGCACGGTGCAGGTCGCCTCGATCAGGGCGCGATCATGACTGATGAGGAAGATCGCGCCGCCGCGTCCCTTCTTCGCATCGCCGTAGTCGAGGAGTGCCTGTTCGAGTCGTTCCGCGCTGGGAATGTCGAGGTGGTTGCTCGGTTCGTCGAGCACGAGGAGGTTGAGGGGGCAGGCGACGAGGCCCGCGAGCACCATCCTGGCCCGCTCCCCGCCGGAAAGGAACTTGACCTGCTTCTCCATCTCCCGTCCCGAGAAGAGGAAGGCGCCGGCGAGGTTCCGGGCATCCTGCTCGCGGACCTGTCCCGCGGGATCGGCGTCTCCCATGGTCTTCTGGAGGTACTGCCAGACCTCTCGATCGGGATCGATGTGGTCCTGGTTCTGCCGGAACCAGCCGACCGAGAGCCGGGGGCTCCGGCGGATCGTGCCGGCATCCGACTCGATGTCGCCGAGCATGCTGCGGATCAGGGTCGTCTTGCCCGCACCATTGGGCCCGATGACCCCGATTCGATCACCCGGCCGGAGGCTGAGGGAGAGATCGTCGAAGAGTTGCTGGGCGTCATAGGCCTTGGCGAGGTGTTCGACCGCGATGAGGACGTCGCCGGCCCGCGGCGGCTTCGGGAGATTCAACGCCATCACATCGAGTTCGATCGGCTTCTCGGAGAGTTCCTCCTCCTTGAAGCGGTCGAGGCGGGCTTCGCGCCCCCGGGCCTGCTTGGCCCGCTGCCCACCCTTGTACTTCCGGATGTACGCCTCTTCGGCGCGGATCTTGTCGAGCTGCTTCGCGTGGATTCGGCCTTCGACGAGCTTTCGCTCGCGTCGCTGCTCGATGAAGGCGTGGTAGTTCCCGGGGTACTCGCGGACCTGTCCCAGTTCGACCTCGACGATCCGGTTGACCACGCGATCCAGCAGCCAGCGATCATGGCTCACCAGGATCACCGCGCCGTTGAACTCCTCGGCGAGGAAGTTCTCCAGCCACTGTCGACCGTTGATGTCGAGGTGGTTCGTGGGCTCGTCGAGCAGCAGCAGGTCGGGTGACTCGAGGAGCAGGCGGGCGAGTCCGAGGCGGGCCTTCTGTCCGCCGGAGAGCGTGTCGACCGGTTGGTCGAACCGATCGTCGGTCAATCCCAGCCCGTGCAGCGTGGCGTCGACCCGATGATCGACGGCGTATCCGCCGAGGGCCTCGAGCTGGGTGTCCAGTTCGGACTGCCGCGTCATGAGGCGTTCGAGTTCGTCGTGCTCCGCGGTCGCCATCGCCTCGTAGACCTGTTCGAGTTCCTTCTGCGCGACTTCGATCCGTTCGAAGGCCCGGCCCGCGGCCTGGCGAAGCGTGTCGCCGGGCACGAATTCGGGATGCTGGGAGAGGTGGCCGACCCGCACGCCCCGCGCCAGTTGCATCGAACCGTGATCGGGATTCAGTTCCCCGGTGATGACCTTGAGCAGGGTGCTCTTGCCCGCCCCGTTGCGGCCGACCAGCCCGATCTTCTCGCCCGGCTCCACCGACAGCGTCGCCCCGTCGAGAACGACGCGGGTCGAGAATTCGTGGCGGATGTCGGCGAGGGTGAGGAGAGGCATCGGATCGCGAAGTGTATCGACCGTGATCATCGGCGACGACACGCGGGCCGATGTTCCGGATCAGCGCCGGTCGTCGACCCGCCAGATGAAGGTGAACTGCCTCGCCCGGTCGGGCGGCAGCAGGGTCCGGCCGAGCCAGTGGATGATCGACCGGCCGGAAAGGATGCCGATCTCCAGACCGATCACCAGGATCAGGAGCACGATGGAAGTGACGTGGATGGTCGTGATCTCCCTGGCGATCACGTAGATCGGAATCATCGTGCCGGATTGCGGGAGCCCGGTGAGCCACATCCACGGCATGGCGATGCACCAGAGAAGCAGCGGTGGAATCCACAATCGGCGGCGAGGGACGCCGGCCAGGATTCCGGACCAGACGACGCCGATCGGAACGCCGATCACCAGCAATCCGACCGCTTCGATCCGGGAGACCCGTCCGAAGCCGGCGTCCGGGTCGGCCAGCATCGCCGTGGTGGTCTCGTCCCCGACCTCGTCCCACCACGATCTCGGGATCTCCCAGGTCGACTTCTCACCGGGAACCTCGCTCGCCTTCCACTTCGCTTCGATCCGGTTGCTGAAATCGCGGCGTGCGTCGGTGCAGATCTCATCGGCGAAGATGAATCCGAGCAGGCCGGTCAAGAACAGTACGGTCACCGAGATCAGGATCTGCAGGCACAGCAGGCCTGCGCCGATCGTCCCGCTCCATCGGCTCATCACCGGGTATTCGAGGATCGGTGTGGCTCGACCGCATTCGGAACATCGAACGAAGGGGAGATCCTCGTCGGTCGTTCGGGCGATCGGCTGACCGGCAAGTTCCTGGCCGCAGCCGAGGCAGGTGCGGGTGCCGATCAGTCGAGGCGTGGACTTCATCGGCGCGGTTTCGTCGAAGGTGGGGCCGGTGGCGTTGGAACCGGGACTCGGTGGGTTCACGTCGCCTCCAGTGACGTTCGCCGCCTTCCTCTCGCGCGAATGCCGAATCCGATCGAATCGTGGAGCAGGATCCCGAAGATCAGGCCGGTCACGGTGGGGAGCAGCGGGACAAGCACGACGTCCCGGATCGTCTCGACGATCGCCCAGCCATCGGGAATCTCCGGTGTTCGAATGAACATGCTGTCCTCGTGGGTGATCACGAGCAGGAACCATCCTTCGAAGAGCATCGCGCCGACGATCGAAGCGACGGTGAGTGCCGCGAGGGCGATGCGACCCGCGGTGGGCACGACGATGCGGAGAAGAAGGCCGACGAATCCGCCGAAGATCGTATAGGGGGCCAGCACCACGAACACCGGTACGGATTCCGGCGGCGGGCCCACCGCCCACACGATCACGCCGATCAGGATCAGGATCGACATCGCGATCAGGGCGGTGATCACGGTGGCCGCGAAGCGGATGACGCGTCGCGGGCCCCAGATCGTCCGGGAGAACGAACTCCAGACCGACTTGCCGCAGCCAACGCACCGTCGCGCCGCCCGAGCCGGGTCGGGCGGCATGACTCGGATTCCAGCCCGGAGGTCGTGTCCGCACGAAGGGCACGGCACGGCAGGTCGACGCTCTTCGCGACGCATCCGGGCGGCCACCGATCTCGGAGAGGCTGGCATGATCATGGGTCGGAAACATCATCGCAGAATCAACGGTCGTCTACACTCTCCACCGCATGCTTGGGAATTCCCGTACAAGTCGTTCGGGCTGGGGTCGCCGGCTCCTCTACCCCGCGATCGCGCTCGCGGCGGGTGGACTGGTTGGGTACTTCGCTGAACGGCCGCAGGAGGTCGAAGCGGGGGCCCGGAACTTCGTCACCGACTTGATCCGGACGTCGGACGAACCACCGCCCGCGGGCTTCAGCATCGAGGGCACGGCGCGGACCGCGATC
>NZFT01000024.1:37723-54357 GCA_002690755.1 Phycisphaerae bacterium | reverse complement strand
CACGACCGCGGCGTCGATCGCGATGTCGTCTTCGCCGGAGATCTCGAAGGTGATGTCGGACCCGCCGGGACCACCGTCGATCTCCCGCCAGGAGATCTGCTCGACCTCGGAGAGATCACCCGCCTTGCGCCGAATCGCGTCGATGATCTCGGAGCTGGCCCGATCGCGGCGTTCGATCGGGGAGAGTTCGAAGAAGATCTGTGCAATCGCGCTGGAGCCCGGATTCTCGAGACCGGTGTTGACGTCGAAGCTGGATCCGATCGCGAGACTGGTGAAGTCGACCTCGGACTGGGCCCGGGCCGCCGCTTCGATCCGCGACGCCACCCGACGCGTCTCCGCGAGCTCGGTGCCGGGCGGCATCCGAAGATCGACGACCACGTTTTCGGAATCCTCGGTCGGCAGGAAGACGAAGGGCACGCGACCACCCGCGTACATGCCGAAGGAGATCGCGAGCAGGGAAAGCGCGATGGAAGCCGCGATCCAGCGATATTGAACGCTCCGCCTCGCGACCCGGCCGTAGATCTCGGTGGCGGGGAAGACGATCCGCCGGTCCCGCCACGCCGCGAAACGATCCGCGACCCCGAAGATTCCGCCGCCCCGACTCTGGAGCATGCCGCGAAGGGCGTGGACCATGTGCGAAGGCAGGATCAGCATCGATTCCAGCACGCTGATGGCGAGGGCGCAGAACACCACCATCGGCAGCGCGCCCAGCAGCTTCCCGATGTTTCCGCTGATGAAGGTGAGGGGTAGGAAGGCGACGATCGTGGTGAGCACCGTGCCCACGACCGGCCAGAAGACCTGCTCTCCGCCGCGTATCGCCGCGGTCTGCGGCGTCTCGCCGAGATCCTTGCGGGCCGTGATGTTCTCACTGACCACGATGGCGTCGTCGGTGAGCATCCCGAGCGTGACCAGCAGACCGAACATGGTGAGCAGATTGAGCGTCACCCCGAGCGCGGTCATCGCGAGCAGAGTGCCGCAGATCGCGGTGAAGAGCCCGACCATCACCCAGAACGCCACTCGAAGATTGAGGGCCAGCAGGAGTGCGAGGAAGACCAGGCCGGCGCCCTGCAGTGCATTCCTTGAAAGCAGTTCGAGGCGTCCCTGGATGAAGCGGGAGAGATCGTTGTGGGCCACCAGGTCCGCGGGCAGCGGCTCGGGACGGCTCAGTCCCAGTTCATACGCCTCCCACTCCGCCGTGCCCATCCATTCCGCCCAGACCGGCCCCGGGAAGCCTTCGTTCTGCCGTCCCGCCACGTAGGCGTAGGCCATTCGCGCGATCGCCACCGCGTCCTGGGTTCCGGTCTTGAAGATGGTCGCGCTGCTCGCCGGCTGTCCTTCGAACCACTCCTCGAGGTCGACGTCGACGAAGTCGTCGGTGACCGTCGCGAGATCGTCGACCTTGAGCATGCTTCCGTCGGGACGGGCTCGGACCACGATCGAGCGGATCGCCTCCGCCCGCTCGGCCACGCCCATGGTGCGGACGTTGACGTTGCCCCCGGCCCCGCGAAGCGAACCGCTCGGAAGCTCCAGCGTCCAGGCCCGGATCGCATCGGCGACTGCGGTGATCGGCAGCCCGTTCTCGACCAGACGCTCAGGCTCGACCGCGACCCGGAGTTCGTAGTCCCGGAGACCGGACACCTGCAGCGAACCCATGCCGCGAAGCGATTCGAGGTCGTCGATGATCGTGCGCATCGCGGACTTCAGCACCCGCTCGTCGACGTCCCCGTGCAGCGTCAGGATGATGACCGGAAGATTCGGCTCGAACTCCACCACTCGGATCCGTTCCGCGTCGTCGGGCAGATCCGAGAGTCGTTCGATCGCTCGTTCGACATCCTCGATCGCTTCGGGGATGTCGGTCCCCTCGTCGAACTTGACCACGAGGATCCCCGCCCCCTCGCTGACCGTGGTCTCGATCCGCCGGACCTCCTGGACGCTTCCGACCGCATCCTCGACCTTGCGGGCCATCGACTCCTCGATCTCCCGCGGCGTCGCCCCGGGATAGATGAGTTCGACACGGGCGGCTTCCGGATCGATCTCCGGAAAGAACTCGCGGCGCATGTTGAGTCCGGCGTAGATGCCACCGATGATCAACGCGAGCATCAGGAGATTCGCGGGGACCGGCCGGCGGGCCCCGAACGAGGGAAGGCTCACCGCCCCGACTCCCCGGGATCCGAGGCCTCACCGACGACCCGTGACTCGATCAGGATCCCTTCCGGCAGCGAACGCGAGGCGTCGATCACGATCCGGGCGCCCTCGGGCAGCGGCTCGGNCAGCACCATCCACTGCCGATCNTCGAGGCCGCTCTCCTCCACCGTGTCGTCGAATCCGAAGAGCGNCTCGACGGCCATGCTCCGAATGCGTTCGTCTTCGACGAGCTGCACCCGCTGATGTCGGATCGAGCGACGCGGCACCACGCTTCGAACCTGCCGGTCCGCCTCGTGAACCGTTCCGCTCACGAAGAGCCCCGGCACGATCCGGCCGTCGGAGCCGTCGATCTCGACGTAGACCGTCATGGTTCTCGTCGCCGCATCGTCGATCGGCGAGACGCGGGCGATCACCGCATCGATCGGATCGGCGGTGACGGTCCGGCGGATCACCACCCGGTCGCCGGGCACCACCCGGCCCCGACAGCTCGCCGGGATCCGCAACACGAGCTCGAGCCGGTCGGGCCCGACGATCTTCGCGATCGGACTGCCCACCGCGACCTGTTCACCGACCCCGACCATGAGATCCGAAAGCACCCCATCGAACGGCGCGACGACGGTGCAGCGATCGACCTGTTCCTCGGCCAGTCGGCGACTCGCGAGGAGGCCGTCACGACGGGCCTCGGCCGCCGCCCGTCGAACCGGCAGCAGTGATTCGAGTTCGTCGAGGCCGACGACGGCGCGTCGAGCCACCAGCAGCCGTTGTTCGGCCGAGTCCACTTCACGGTCCACCGCGGCGCCTCGTTGGGCCGCGGACCGGACCCGATCGAGGTCCTCGCTGATGATCTCGACTTCACGTTCGACGATCGCGCGACGACGAACGAGGATCTCGGACTCCGTCTTCAATCGATCGATCTCCGCATCGACCTCCGAGCGCTGCTCGTCGATGACCGCGAGCTGCTCGAGGAAGTCGAAGGGACGAAGTTCGGCGATCAGGCTTCCGGCCTCGACCGCGACGCCCGCCTCGATGTCTTCGGGGATCGAATCCACCGTGGACACCACCTCCGAGGGAATCGTCGCGGTGTCGAGCGACCGGATGGTCCCGTAACCGGTCCAACGACGCGCCACGGGGATCCGCGGGGCGCGGAGCACCCGGATCTTCGCCGCAGCGGCACCGCCTTCGACGCGTGCCGCGGTGGGCCCGGTGGCGGTCAGCACGACGGCGACGAGGATTCCAGCCCCGAGCACCACGACACAGACGACCACGCGGGTGACGATCGAGACGAGGAGGTTGGGGCGGGGCTTGGTCACGTCGGGGGTCCGGAGAACGGTGGAGACCGCGAGACGGGTCGGGTGCGGCGGAGGGGAGATCGTACCGCCTGCCGCCCCGAACGCGTCGGAGCGTTACTCTTCGCTCCATGAACGAATCCGATTCGAAGCCGATACCTTCAATCGACGATGTGGCTCGAGTGGCCGCCCTCTCGCGACTCGCCCTCGACGAGGCCGGACTGGAGGCCGCACGACGCGATCTCGCCGCGATCCTCGGCCACGTGGCGGCGATCCAGTCGCTCGATGTCGACGACGTCGAGCCGATGCCTCGTCCCCAGGACGTCGTCAATCGTCTGGCGGAGGACGAACCGGGCCCCCTGCTCGACCGGGAGGTCCTGCTTCGCTTGGCCCCGCGGACCGAAGGCCCCTTCATCGCCGTCCCCAAGGTCCTCGGGGAGGGCGGCGCCTGAGGCGTCGTGGAACACGTGAACAACGAATCCAACCAATCCGACGACCGGGGCCACGTCGACGACCTCGTCACCCGCGTCCGATCCGTTCGAAACGGCGAAGTCACCACCCGGGATCGACTCGAGGAGATGCTCTCGAGGATCGACGAGGTCAATCCCACCCTCAACGCCTTCCACGAGGTCCTCGGCGAGGATGCGCGGCGTCACGCCGATTCCATCGACGCCCGACTCGCCGCCGGCGACGATCCCGGCCCGCTCGCCGGCGCGATCGTCGCGGTGAAGGACAATCTCTGCACCACCGAGGGACGGACCACCTGCAGTTCGCGGATGCTCGAGCACTATCGATCGCCCTTCGAGGCGACCGCCGTCGAACGCCTTCGCAAGGCCGGCGCGACGATCATCGGCAAGACGAATCTCGACGAGTTCGCCATGGGTTCCTCCTCGGAGAACTGCGCCTGGGGACCCGTCCGCAATCCGCACGGCGTCGACCGCGTTCCCGGCGGATCGAGCGGCGGCAGCGCGGCGGCGGTCGCCGCGGGCTGCGCGGATGTCGCCCTCGGTTCCGACACCGGCGGCTCGATCCGCCAGCCCGCCGCGTTCTGCGGCTGCGTCGGATTGAAGCCGACCTACGGGCGGATCTCCCGATACGGACTCGTGGCCTTCGGCTCGAGCCTCGACCAGATCGGTCCGATCAGCCGCAGCGTCCGCGACGCCTCGCTGCTCTACGAGGTGATGGCGGGCGTCGATCCACACGACGCGACCACGTCGGAACTCCAGGTCGAGTCCCCGCACTCGGACGGCCCCCTCGACCTCCGAGGGGTTCGCGTGGGCATCCCGCGCGAGCACGTCACCGATGAGAACCACCCGGGCGTGACCCGAAGCTTCGAGGAGACGCGGGACACCCTTCGAAGCGCCGGCGCCTCGATCGTCGACGTCGATCTGCCGCTCACCCACCATGGGATCTCGACCTACTACGTGATCGCACCCGCGGAGGCGAGCAGCAACCTCGCTCGCTACGACGGCATCCGGTACGGCCATCGCGCCGAAGCACGCCCCGGCGAGGGGCTCGAGGAGCTCTACGCCCGCACCCGCGGCGAGGGGTTCGGCCCCGAAGTCCGACGTCGGATCATGCTGGGGACCTACGTGCTCAGCGCCGGGTACTACGACGCCTACTACACCCGCGCCCTCAAGGTCCGCCGCCTGATCAAGCAGGAGTTCGACGGGGTCTTCGCGCAATGCGACGTGCTGATCGGTCCCACCACGCCCTCGCCCGCGTTCCGCCTCGACGCCGATCTCGACCCGGTGTCGATGTATCTCAACGACGTCTACACCGTGAACGCGAACATCGCGGGAATCCCGGCGATGTCGATCCCGAGCGGCCACGTGGAGGATGACGGCGACAGCCTGCCCGTCGGCCTCCACCTCCAGGCGCCCGCCTTCGCGGAGTCGCTGCTGCTCAGAACGGCGTCGGCGATCGAGGCGACGCGCTCGAAGGCGTGATCGGTCCCCGGCGATCCACCACGCGATCGGAAGGAAGGGAACGGATCGGCTTCATGCCGGACCGAACGGATCGGGCTGCACCGGCCGGGGAACCTTCGCCCAGGCCCGCAGGGCCGCCTCGAACGCCGCACCGAGGGCTTCGGCCTTCGTCGCGTCGCCGAAGGTTTCCGCCCAGGCCTTCCACGACAGGACCGCCGAACCGGGTTCGCGCCGAACGACGAGCCGGGCCGGCTGGTTGTCGAGCATGAGCAGACCGATCTCGTATCGCTCCGGATCGTATTCCGAGGCCTCGACCGTGCCTCCCGATTCCCGGACCGCGACCTCGAGAATCTCGATCGCTTCGGCCCCCTCCTTCGATACCGTCGCGGAACGACGCCGATCGTCGGTCGATCGACCGACGAAACCGTCGTTCGCGTGAACCGCTCGATCGATCGCCTGCTGCATGCGAAGCGATGCCGCATCCACGCCGTTGAGGAACTCGACCGAGGCGAGCGTGCTCATTCGACGCATTTCGAGCTTCGCGGTGCCGAGCCGGCCGCCGCCGTCCTTGAAGCGGACCGTCGCGACGGCGGGGTTCAGCCGCTGCGACGTGATCGCCATCTCGACTTCGGGCGCCGCGGTCAGGATCGCTCGCGGCACGTCTTCGAATCGAATGCCGTACGCCGCCGCCTCGAGCGGAGGCGGATCGCCCGTCACCGTGGATTGCAGGATGCGACGGACCTCGTCCAGCTGCCGGTCGTCGAGCGTGACCGACGCCCAGCGATCATCGCTTCCGGGAACGCCCACGCCGGATTCCGGCCGATCCCCCAGCACCTGATTCGAGGCCGAGGCCGGCGGCTGGGAAGTGCAACCGACGCCCGCGAAGCCGACCCAAACCCCTGCGGAGAGGATCGTCAGGCAGGCGCGGGATGACACTGGCTTCCATCGCATCGCGAAGATGGTACTCCGGCCGTTCGCCTCCGAGACGCTGGCTGAAGATCGAGTCCGGTAATAACTGAATTCGATCGATTCAAAACCCAAGCAGCGACCCTCGCGGGCAAACCCGCCGTATCGACCGGATCGAACCGCCGATGATGGTGGAGGATCCGTCGCCGAGTGAACGGAATCCGGCCCCGTCGTAGTATTCCAAGTCTCGGATCGGTCGCCGAAGCGACCGAACCCGACGGAGGACCCGACCATCGGACCCCTGTCTCGAATCTTCAAGCACCGCGGTACCCGGCGCAGCCGGATCTCCGCGTCCATTCGACCAAAGGGGCCCACGATCCTCGAGATCGCGCGGCAGCCCGTGTTCGTCCACGGCGGTGTCGCGGTCCTCATCGTCTCGGTGCTGCTGACGCTCGTGACCACCTGGACGCGTTCGAACACCCGGGTCTGGCCCGGTGAGGTCGCGACGAACAGCCTCGTGAATCCGATCGCCTTCAGCGTCCTCGATTCGGTGGAGACCGATCGGCGTCGCACCGACGCGAAGCAGGCCTCCCCTCGTTTCTACGTCGCGGACGCCACCTATCTCGCCGACCTTCGGGCGAAATTGATGGGACTGCCGGTGGCGGCCCGGGCCAAGGTCACCGTCGACGAGGTCGGCGAGGAGCTCCAGGCGCGGTTCGGACTGACCGACACCTCCCTCACGCTGCTTCAGAAGTACCAGACGCCGGACGGCGTGACGCCGACCTGGCGGGAGTCGGTCGACGAATTCATCGTTGCGCTGTGGAACTTCGAACCGCTGCTCGAAACCCTCGAATTCCAGCGATTCTCGACCACGCCGACCAGGCGGGTGCTCCCACCCCCGACGATCGAGACGACCAACCCGAAACCCGCCGATCCGCAGCCCGGAACGGATTCCGCGCTGGCGGCCACCGGCGACGCGTCCGCCCCGGAAGCGGCCGTCCCCGTCGCGGATCGGACCACCGCGACCACCGTCGACCGGGCCATCGAACTCGTTCCCGACGAGATGACCTCGACGGTTCGGAAGAACCTGATCAAGCTCGCTCGCTATTCCGGCTTTCCGCGGGACGCGGCGGAGATCGTCGTCGCGGCGATCATCAACCGACCCGGCCCCACCGTGCTCTTCGACCCCGCGAGCACCAGTCTCGCCGCCGACGAGGCGGCGGGCCGGATCGCCGACGTCTTCACCGAGCATGCCGCAGGAGAGCTGATCTACGCCCGTGGCGACGTCCTCGACACCGCCACCATCGAACTCGCCTCCCTCGTTCTTGCCAATGCGATCGAAGCAGGCGGTTTCCAGGGGACGTGGAGCCGCGTCGCCGGATGGCTGTTCCTGGCCTTCGTCGTGACGGTTCTCCTCACCGGCCACGGCGTGACGTTCTATTCGAGAATCGCGAGAAGCACGACCCGACTGGTGGTGGTGCTGCTGATGCTCGTCGGCACGACGGCGCTCGCCTCCTTCTTCGCGGTCGCCTTCCCGCGGCTGGCATCCTTCGGCGCGGCCCTCGCCATCTCGATCCTCGCCATCACGCTCACGCTCGCCTACGACCGACGGATCGCGATCTTCGCCGGTCTTCTCGGCGCGGTCTGCATCACCATCGCGGTCGGCGCCTCCACCGCCTACGCGATCGCCCTGCTCGCCGTGAGCTCGACGCTGGCGTTTCAACTGGAGGAGATTCCGAACCGGGGCGCGTTCGTTCGGGCGTCGGTGGTCTCCGGCGGCGTGGCCGCCCTGGTCCTGTTGGCCCAGGGGCTCACGACGATTCCACTGGAAACCGTCGGTGCCTTCACCCAGGCGATCGTTCGCGCCGCCTTCGGTTGCGCGGGCACGCTTTTCGCCGGATTCCTGATGCTGGGAATCATGCCCAGCATCGAGAAGTTGTTCGACATCACGACCGGACTGACCCTCGCCGAACTCCGTGACACCCGGCAGCCGCTCCTCCGGGAACTGCAGTCGCGGGCCCCGGGGACCTACAACCACTCCCTCGCCGTCGCCTCCATCGCCGAGAACGCCTCCGAGGCCATCGGCGCCGACAGTCGTCTGGTGTACGTGGGCGGTCTGTATCACGACGTCGGCAAGCTGAACAAGCCCGAGTACTTCATCGAGAACCAGGGCGGTGGCGGCAACAAGCACAACAAGCTCAGCCCCGCGATGAGCCTTCTGGTCATCATCGGTCACGTGAAGGACGGCCTCGAACTCGCCCAGGAGTACGGCCTGCCGAAGTCGCTCTGGCACTTCATCGAGAGCCATCACGGAACCTCCCTCGTGGAGTACTTCTTCCACGCCGCGAAGGAGAAGGCGGCCGACGAAGGTGGCGAGGTCGACGAGTTCGAATTCCGCTACCCAGGCCCGAAGCCCCGCACCCGCGAAGCCGCGATCCTTCTGCTCTGCGACGGGATCGAAAGCGCGACGAGGGCGATGGGCGACCCCACCCCCAGCCGGATCGAGTCACTGGTGCGAAGGATGTGCCGGCGTCGCCTCGACGACGGCCAGCTCGACGAGTCCAACCTGACCTTCCGTGAACTCCGGGTGATCGAGGACTCGATCATCAAGAGCCTCTGCGCGATCTACCATTCGCGGATCGCCTATCCCGGCGGTCGCGAAGAACGCGACAACCGCGAAGAAAGTGAAGTCCTCGCATCCGTCGGCACGGGCAACTGAACGACTCAGTCGGTCACGCCCCACGCCCGTCGATCGATCAAAAGACGCATCGGCTTGGACATTCCCAGCGTCGAGGCCTCCTCGCGATCGCACCATTCACCTCGCCGGACACGGGTACGCCCCTCGTGGACGTGGAAGTGGACTTCACGGTGCGTCAGCAGACGGCGAAACGACTCCACGTACCGAAGCCCCTCCACGGTGAAGTCGAGACCCGCCGCGACCGCCTCCGGTTCGAGCCGGGACGCCGACTCCACCGACGGAAGTTCCCAGAGGCCGGCCCAGATCCCCTTCGCCGGCCGGCGACGCAGCAGGATCCGATCCCCGCGACGAAGCAGGATCGAATGGAGATGAACCAGCTCGCGTTGGGGCGGCTGCTTGGGGCGGGGAACCGAATCCTCGATTCCCGCACGCCTCGCCGCGCAACGATCGACCAGCGGACAGGCGTCACACGACGGCCTTCCGGGACGACAGACGGTGGCCCCCAGCTCCATCAGCGATTCATTGACGATCCCCGGGGATTCGGCCGCCGCCGCGAGCCCTTCCGCACGCCGCCAGCAGTGCTCGATCAACCCCGGATCGTCCGACGCGGCGTCGATGGCGTCGATCCGGGCGATGACCCGGATCACGTTGCCGTCGACGATGGGTGCCGGCCGACCGAAAGCGATGGAGGCGATCGACCCCGCGGTGTACCGACCGATCCCCGGAAGCGAGCGCAGCGCTTCGACCGTGTCGGGCACCTCACCACCGTGGTCATCGCGGATGGCCACCGCCGCGGCATGAAGAAGACGAGCCCGCCGGTAGTATCCGAGCCCCTCCCAGGCGGCGACCACCGCATCCTCACCCGCCGAGACCATCGCGTCCGGATCGGGGAATCGAGCCATGAAAGGTTCGAAGCGCTCGGCCACCCGGGAGACCTGGGTCTGCTGGAGCATCAGTTCGCTCACCAGGGTTCGCCACGGGGTCCGACGCTGACGCCACGGCAGATCCCGCTGGTGCCCCGGAAACCACGATTCGAGGCGTGAAGCGATCCAACTCGGCTCGATCCGCCCGGCCTCGACCGACCGAAAGACCTCCGTCTCTGGATTTGGTCCGGTACGGCTCATCGGTCCATTGTGGCGGCTATCGCGATCCCGAGGCGGATCCTCCGGTGCATGAGCCTCGAATACCTTGCGAGGCTCGAAGAGCCGGGGTAGCCTTCATGATTCCCGCGAGCGAGGTCCGGCCACGAAAGCCGACCGCCGCTCGGTTCGACCACGACCGGGCCTCTGGCCCAGGAGATGCAGATCCGATGGCGAAGATGTTCTACTCGGCTGAAGAGGCCGCAGGCAAGCTCGGGAAGTCCGTGGACGAGCTGATCGCGATGGCGAAGAGTGGCGAAGTCCAGTCGTTCAAGCAGGACGATCAGGACATGTTCCGGGTGGAACAGATCGACATGCTCGCCTCGACCGACGACGACCTCGGGGATCTCTCCATCTCGCTCGACGAGAGTGGCGAAGCCGACTCGCTGGGTCTCAGCGGATCCGCGCCCGGCATCGATGGTGATGAAGCATCACTCGAGATGAGTGGCGAGATCGGCCTCGAAGATTCCGCGGCGCCTGGCGCCGACGACAGCTTCCTCGCCGGCAGCGGCATGGGAACCGGCATCAGTGCGTTCGAGAGCGAATCCTCCGGCGAAGATCTTCTCAAGGACGATCTCTCCCTCGAGACCGTCGGCAGCGGCAGCGGCCTGCTCGATCTGACCCGGGAGTCCGACGACACTTCGCTCGGTGCCGAACTGCTCGACGAGGTCTATTCCAACGACGACGACCCCGCCATCCCCGCGAGTTCGAGCGGCCTCTTCGAAGCCGCCGGCGCGGAAAGCGGTGGGAACAACCTCGGCGGCATGCCGGTCGGTGGTGTCCCGATGGTGGTCGAGGCGTACGAAGGTGGCTGGTCCGGCCTCACCGTCGGCATGGGCATCGTCGCGGTCGCCTCGCTCTGCCTCGTCGCGTTGATGGCGTTCGTCGGTACCGCAGGCATCCTTCCCGCCCTCGCCACGATGATGGCCGAAGGCATGATGGTCTGGGCCGGTGGCCTCCTCGGTGGCCTGATCATCTTCGGCCTGCTCGGCTTCTTCATCGGCAAGGCGTCCGAGTGATCGGAACGTCGCGGGTCGCGACGAACGACCTCCGACCATTCTTCTTCGGACCGGAACTCCTCCCGTGCTTCTGACCGGATACGGCCGACGTGAATGGGGCATCGCGACGGTGATCGCGGTGCTTCTCGCGGTCCCCGCCGTCGTCTTTCAGTGGTGGTGGGCGCTGATCCCGATCGGCCTGTGCTGGTTCACGGTCGCCGGTTTCTTCCGGGACCCCCTCGGCCGACGCGCGGCGACCGATGACCCACGAGACTTCATCTCGCCTGCGGACGGCCGGATCAGCCTTGTCGAGCGGCTCGACCGTCACGAAGCGACCGGCGACGAGCCTGCGGTGCTGGTTCGAATCTTCCTGAGCGTGCTGGACGTCCACCTCAACCGGGCTCCATGCGACGGCGAGATCGTTTCGGTCACACACCGCCCCGGCAAGTACCTCGACGCGAGATCCGAGGAGTCGGCCCTGGTCAACGAATCCAACCTCATCGTGCTTCGCGACGGGCACGGCGATCCCGTCGGAATCCGACAGGTCTCCGGCGCGATCGCACGGAGAATCGTCTGTCCGGTTGGCATCGGCGATCGTATCAGACGCGGAACCCGCTTCGGAATGATCAAGTTCGGTTCGACGACGGAACTGATCGTTCGAGACCGGCCGGGCGTGGAAGTCCTGGTCGCGAAGGGCGATCGAGTCACCGGCGGCGTCACCGTGCTGGTTCGACGCCTCGACGCGGACTGAGCCCCATCCTTCGAATTCAGGCCGCGAGATCGTCCCAGCCGAGGTCTTCGTCCGTCTCCTCGTCGGCCGGCGCGTCGGGCCAGTTGTTCTCGAGTCGATTGTGGACCCGGATCAGCGTGGCCAGTTGCTCCGCGAGAATCGATCGCAGCGCCCCGAGCACCTGGGCGGTCTCGTCCTCGAATCCCTGCTGGCCGTCGCGGAAGAGGAACATCACCGCGAAACACTCGCCGTCATGGTGACATGGCACCGCGACCATCTCGAGATCCTCGGAGACCTCGGGGCCGAGTTCACAGTCGCTGACGAACTCGTTGGAATCCTCGAAACGCAGCACGTCGACGTGCTCGGCGACGGCCGGACAGGCCTCGTCGCAGAGTCGCCGGAGCATCGGCTCGACCGATTTCCGAGGCAGATCGCAGTTGACGTAGGCGCCGAGCCCGAAGGAGTCGTCGCCACCCGCGAGATAGACCGCGGCGTTCGTGGGCCCGGTCTTGACGAGCAGGTATTCGAGCGCCGTCCGCAGGAGGTCCTCGACGTCGAGTTCCTGTCGGATCAGCGTACGGAACTCGCTGCACATCGCGACTTCGTCCAGCTTTCGGACCTGATCCGAATCGCCTTCGATCGACATCGCGGACGTCTCGTCCGTGGCAGGTCCGGCGGGCGATGGTTCCGCGGCCGTGGCCTGCTCGATCACGTCGGTCGGCCGAGTCTCGCCTTCGAGGCGTCGACTCAGACTTCGCAGCCGGTGCATTCGTTCCTCATGTTCGATCCGCTCGCGGCTTCGGCGACCCGCACCTTCGATTCGACGCTCCACCTCTTCGGCCGACATCGGGCCGGAGAGGAAGTCGGTCGCACCGAACTGCATGGCTCGTCGCATTCCGTCCACGTCGACCGTCGGAGCCGCGACCACCAGGGACCCGTGGGGCTGGAGGCGGCGAAAGTCCTCCGCCAGCGAACGATCCAGATCCTCTTCCGCGACGAGAACCACCTCGCAGCGGTCTTCGAGCAGCCGTCCGCGAAACTCATCCACGTCGTTCGAGACGATGCATCGGCATCTTCCGTCGGACGCTTCCAGCAGTGCGGTGAGGGCGATCATCTCGGGACGAGACGCACAGACCAGGACTCGGAACACGGAGGATCCCGCGTGATTCGTCGGCGTGGCGTTCGTTTCGTGCATCTCAGGCTCGAAGTTCATTTCATCTCCCCTAGTCGCGAATCGATCCGCGTCAGGCCGCGGCGCTGGTCGTCCCATCGATGGGAAGAGTGACCACGAGGCACCCTCCCCCCTCGGAACCGTTGTGCACGGAGGCCGTTCCCCCGTGCGCCTCCGCGATCCGACGCACCACCGTCAGACCCAGTCCCGGCCGCCGTCCGGCGGCTCGCTGGCTGAAGAAGGGATCGAAGGCGTGTTCAAGCGATTTCCGCCCGAAGCCCGGACCATCGTCCTCAACCAAGAGTGACCATCGGCCATCCACCCGCTCGATTGAACTCCTCAATCGAATCCGCACGTCTTCCTTCGTCTGACAGGCGTTACGAACCGCTTCGACCGTCAAATCCATGATTCTCCGGACGTCGACGCACAGATCGACCGGCACCGTGCCGCGTATCGACTCGAAGGACACGGTTTCCGGGATCGCTTCCCGCGCAGCATTCGCGCATCGCTCGAACAGATCATCCGAGCCGATCTTGACGGTGGCGAGGCAGCCTCCGGTGGCGTGGGAGTGCAGACCTCGAACGAGATCGGCGAGCACCAGCGTCTCGGCGTGGATCTCCCGGATCCCCTCGTCGACCAACGGATCCCCGCTCCGACCCATCAGAAGCTGGGTCCGTCCCGAGATCACGGTGAGCGGGTCGTGCATCTCGTGCGCAGCACCCGCCGCAATCTCGGCGACGCTCGCATCCGCATCGAGCACCGCGACCCGGCGTGCTAGCTCGATCTCCGCGCGATGACCTGCGATCTCTCGCACCGTCTCGCGCTTCGCACGGTCCCCACGCTCGATCAGTGAATGACATGCCTGCCACGCCGTCGCGAGGCCATGGTCCACGTCGAATCGCCCCAGCACCCCCACCAGCATCCCGTCCGTGGCTGACCCGACGAGCCGTGTGCGAAGCTCGTCATCACCGTGATGCGCGGCCAGCGCCATCCGGATCCAGGTTTCCACATCACCGTCGATCGCCGTCTGCACTCCGGCGTTCGGATGCGAACCGATCCATGCACCGTCGATCGCGCTGGCGATCACCACGCTTGCATCGGGCTGTTGGTTCCGTATCGATCGAAGCACCGCTTCTTCGAATTCGAACCGAGTGGTCACCGTCGAGACATCCTCGAGGAATCTCGAGCCCGGCGTCGCAGGGGACGTCGATCGGGCCGGTTCCTCGATCGCACGCGTGCCGGAGGCCCGAATCCGATCGATCTCCGCGCACGATTCTCCGAGTCTTCGGAAGAGATGGATCGCGAGCGGTTCGCGATCCAGCCCCAGGGTCTCCGCCGAACGGGTCGCGATCGACAACGATTCGGCGAGATGCGTGTCGACGCTGCCGGATTCGAGCCCGAGCGCCGCCTCGAACTCGTGGATCATGGCCCGACCGGGACGTCGGCCGATCGCGCCGAGGCCGTGACTCCGCGCAATCGCGTCCGCGAGTCCCACCACCAGCTCGAGTTCGCGGTACGGCGTCTCCGGAATCGCCGCCGGTCCTCGCCCGGTGCGGGCGATGAGCCCGCGAAGGTGATCGGGAAAGCCCCATCGCTCGGAGACCCGCTCGCCGATCGTGCCACCGTCGGCACCGAGCACCCGACGAAGCGTCTCGTCGAAGTCCTCGTTCCGTATCCGGGCGCTTTCCGCGAGGTCGGTCATGGGACCGGGCACGACGGCTGCGAGCACCAGATGACCGAGATCGTGCAGGAGACCGGCGAGAAACGCCGCCGACGGTTCGACTCCGGAGATGCCGTCGAGTCGGGTGGCAAGCGTTCGTGCGATCGAAGCGGTGATCACCGCATGTCGCTTCATGTCGACCGCGATCGCGACTTCGGCATCGCTCCCGAGCAGGCCGCAGATCTCGATCGACAGCGCTGCCGATCGAATCTCCTCGAAACCCAGGAGCACGACCGCGTGTTCGAGCGTCTCGACCTTCTGGACGAGGCCCTGATTGCATCGTCGGCAAAGCGAAAGGATTCTCGAAGCGAGGGAGGGATCCCCGGCGAGCACCGAAACCACCTCGTCGATTCCGGCGGTCGAAGAGGAAGTGACCTCGAAGAGCCGAATCGCCACCGCACCGGGCGCGGGAAGGCGATCGATGCGATCGGTCAGGATCCGAATCCGCTCGATGACGGCTTCGTTCTGCATGACGCCTCCCTCAGGCGGTCAGCACCCCGTCGATGCACTCGACGAGCGCCTCGACCTGGAACGGCTTGGGAATGAACGCATCGGCACCGGCCGCCATCAGTCGGTCGATCTCCTCCTGTTGCACGACGCCGGAGATGATCACCACGCGGGTGTTCATGAGATCGGGATCCGACTTGATCCGCGCGCAGACCACGTTGCCGTTGACGTCCGGGAGCATGTAGTCGAGGAGAATGACGTTCGGGCGGAATTCACGAGTCAGCATTCCCGCGTCATAGCCGGTGCTCGCGGTCCGGACCTCGAATCGGTCCTCACGCTCGAGCATCTCTCCGATGATCCGAACGATGCTCGGATCGTCGTCGACGACGAGAATGCGCGTCAGATCGCCGTCGAGCAGTTCGACGGGGATGTCGTTCGCCTTCATGAATCGGATCAGTTCGGCCCGGGGGATCCTGCGAAATCGCGATCCGGGCACGCGGAATCCCGTGAGTCGACCGTTGTCGAAGCATCGAATGATCGTCTGCTGGCTGACGTTGCAGAGCTCCGCAGCCTCACCGGTCGTGAGAACCTGCTTCTCCGAGAGTTGTCGCAGTCGTTGCTTGTCGTCCATTCGACCGAGACCTTTCACGGAGCGTGGTGNCCCNCGAGNNATNCTCGNAGGGNGGCTCNCNGGTCATCGACCTCGNCGNGCGNCGAGTNCAGNGAAGANNCGAANGCGGACGAAGGCGGNTGCGATCGATTATCGGGCGGGACGNNNNCNCCATCGNCGCACNGCTTCNGGTTCNCGGGGATAGATNGGCATCAGCCNGGCNGGATCCGNATGNACNAGGAGATCGNGACCNCCGNCNAGCGCGANNCGNGCCACCGCGGCNGCGTCGAAGCTCGGNGGATGNACGGNTGGANCCGGNNANNNCGGNNCGGANGAGNTCCGNNGGNACGTGTTCGTCGGCGATCACCGNCTCGNACAGNCTGCNTCGTCCGGACGNTCGANGATNCCCGGATCGCCGATGATCCGCCAGCNTTCGATCGNTNNNGTCGCGTCCNAGNCGNGTNCGCCANGCNGTNCCGGCCTTNGCCGCNGAGAGNACGACGATCTCNCCNACNAGCNCACNNANGGACGGCGTNNCNGNCGCNGCGACCANCGCNCCCGGNACGCCCACCACCGTCGCNCNNGCGACNTCCGCGATCGCCTGCNCCGCGGCGATCGAGATCCGGAGNCCCGTGAATCCNCCNGGNCCGACGTCGACCGCGACGNTGCGGANNGNNGNNGCNGNNACNNCCNCCNGNNCGAGCACCGCATGNATNCCNGGAAGCACNTCGTCCCGATCNCGNCGNCCNCCTTCGAANNNGACCNNGTGGACNTCNCCNGCNNCNTCGANCACCGCCGCGCCNCCGGAACGCTGNGANAGTTCGATCGCNAGGANCGGNCNNTCGATNNNCGNNGA
>NZFT01000024.1:0-37718 GCA_002690755.1 Phycisphaerae bacterium | reverse complement strand
CNTCCGNGNCGNTCACGAGNCCGAGCCCACNGANGCGAGCGGCAGCACCGAGAACATCGCNGACTCCGCNGTCGGCACCGGNCCGTCNAGATCGATCGGAAGCACCGCNCCNCGTTCGTGGTCGGTGTTCATCAGGATNGTNCGNGGNCCNCCCATCTCGATTCCGTTCTCGACGAACGCATGNCCGAGCAGGAAGANCGAGACNCCCCATCGCTCNGCGATCGCCTCCATCTGCTCCGCGGTGTGCCCGCGNCCCCAGACCATCATCCANGCNCTGCCCACCANCGCCTCGTAGTCTTCGGNGACGAGNNCCCGNTCGANGATGTCGAGNTCGAACCGNGACATCATCGCGGGACCGGGGAGNGAATGGGAACAGAAGATNCCATGCTCNGTCCGCGCCGCNAGCGGCATCGAGNGNATGAACGTCTTGAGNGCGTCGAANACCTCGTCCGNGTCGTCNCCGAANACGTAGTCNAGCCCCTCGTGGAANCGNGCCGTCATGCANCCGCCNCCCTTCGACACCGAGTGNCCCGCCATCTGNGCGAGNTCGTGNTTNGCGAGNAGCGGNTGCACCTGNCCNGGATGNTCGAGNACGAGCTTNGCGACCTTNNTCAGCATNCGGTAGCTGAGNTCNAGNCCGTTCATNGTCCGCTCNCCGTGNATGAGNTCCTGNAGCACGACGTGNTGATCGGGGNCNGCNNCGAGNNGNGCGAGATCGACGACCTTCTGGAAGTGCATCGGATTGTCNTGCAGATCACCGGTGGCNAGNAGTCGNCCNCGGNCCGGNATCCAGTCGACGNNNCCNTTCCGACCGNNGTGCGTCCGAGCAGNGNNTNCGNNGCGGNNCGNANNAGNTCGANCACNTCCGANGCNCGNCGATCNTCGATNNCNCGANCGNTCATCGAACGACCTTCGCNGCGAANTCNAGNAGNCCGCCGCCGGTCGCGGTGCGGATCTCCACGAANGCGTTCATCANTTCNGTGGGNTNTCCGATCGGNGTCACCTTCATNCGNACCTCNGCCCGNTCGTCGTCGAGNCGGACCAGNCCCGCGAATTCGGCNCGAAGCGACTGCNGNGAGNCGGANNGGACGATCTGNGCCTGCCACCAGTTCGCCTGCTCCACGCGTCCNGCNNCTCTCGGGTTGTAGTGCTTGATGACGCACGAGANCTCGANCGGNNCNNNGAGNNGGANTTCGCCGAGATCCACGAANTCATCCTCGATGATCCAGTGNCGCTGCATCCGCGCCATGTCNCGNCGGGCACCNGTGTTCTCGTTNCGAACNCGGCACGGCACCAGCACGCATTCCGGNCGGTCCGTGGTGAAGATCCACCACCGTGGAATNGCCGTCGGNNCCATGCCNTCGATCGACCANCGNANNCGGTANGCCGCNCGGGGCGGATCCTTCGCNGGNTCGAANCCNACGAANNNCGGCGNCGCNCCGTTGGACGCCAGCACCGAGAAGGGACGTCCATCGGTCGACGCGAGGTCGAGCACGCCCGACGTCACACCCTTCAGGGCCTCGGCATAGGGAGGCACGGGCTGGATCGGAAGGGTGACCATCCCGTTGATCCGGACCGTCGCCGGACGATCGGCGCCCTGCACCCGGAGAAACACCTTGGCCTCCTTCTCACCGGGCTGCTTCGGGGCATCGAGGGAGGCGGCCATCTCGAGGGTGCCGCCCGGCGGAATCCTCGCACCCGTGAGATCCGTCAGCGTCGTGCAGACGCAGCTCGGCTTCGCCGAGATGATCACGACCTCCTGCGATCCCAGATTCGAGATCGAGAACGTCATCGGATGCACGCTGCCCGGGTCGACCGCACCGAGTTCGAACGCCGAAGGCACGACCCGGATGTATCCACCCGGCACCAGGAGATCCTCCGAGCCCACCGCAATGGAGGACGCCGCGGCCGAAGCCCCGGTCGACGAAGGCACCGACGCGGCGGGCGGGTTCCCACCCGCGACCTGCTCCGCGGCGGCCGGCGTCTTCGCGGCCGGCGTCTCCGAGGCGTCACCGCATCCGACGAGCGGAAGTGTGGCGAGAAGCAGCCCGAGCGTGGTCGTGACGATCGTTCGTGTTCGAGGCATCCGTACAGTGTAGATCCTCGGTCGACCACCCACCCGGAGCACGAGAAACGGGCCCGGTCGGATGACCGGGCCCGTTCGAGATCACGTGTCTTGNAGTCCGATCAGCCGGTCCAGCAGGAGAACAGGATGCCTGCATCGGCGCCATTGACGATTCCGTCGCCGTTCAGATCGGCCNGGCCGCCGGGCTGTCCCCACTGCGAGAGGAAGAAGCCGACGTCCACGCCGTCGACCTGATCGTCGCCGTTGAAGTCGCCGGGACAGGGCGGCGGGCCGCAGTCGGTCTCACCGCTCGCCGGAATGATCTTGTAGATCCGACCGAGGGACTGGCAGCAGATGTAGATCTCACCGGCGAGATCCTGGCCGAAACTGGCGATGTTGCCGAGGGTCCCGCCACCGTCGTTCGAGAACCGGAGTTCGGAGGTCCGACTCTGGATGCTGAAGTTCCCACCCTTGGTGGGAGTCGCGGACCAGAAGTTCGAGGTCGCGTAGTCGGCGAAGAAATAGGTGCCCTGGAGTTCGGGCATCTGGCAGCCGCGGTAGACGTAACCACCGGTGACGGAGTAGCCACCCGAGGAGTTGTGACCGTAGGTGTAGATGGGATCCGTGAGGCCGGACTCGTTGCAGGTGCAGCCGTTGGAGTTGGTGTAGCAGCTCGCGCCTTCCATGCAACGCCAACCGTAGTTCTCGCCGCCGGCCGAATCCGCCGGCTGGAAGTCGATCTCCTCGCGGTTGTTCTGACCGACGTCCGCGATGAAGAGGTCGCCGGTTTCCATGTCGAAGGTCGAGCGCCAGGGGTTGCGGAGGCCGTACGACCAGATCTCCGGCTCGCCGCCACCGCTTGCGAACGGGTTGCTCGGCGGAATGGAGTACGGGGTTCCACCGTCGACGTCGATGCGAAGCGTTTTTCCGAGCAGGGAGCTCGAAATGTTCTGGGCGCGGTCGCCGGGGTCGCCGCCGGAACCACCATCACCCGTGAAGATGTACAGGTAGCCGTCATTCGGACCGAAGGTGATCATTCCACCGTTGTGGTTCGAATAGGGCTGGTTGATGGTCATCAGCGTCAAGGCGCCGGAAGTCGTGGCGTGATCCGCATCGGCGCCGCGGCTGTAGCGGCGGATGTAGGTGTCGCCGTTGCCGGCGTTCGCCGTGTAGTTCACGTAGAAGTAGCCGTTGTTCTCGTAATCCGGATGGAATGCGAGACCGAGCAGGCCCTGCTCGCTGTTGGTGCTGGTGCCACCGGTGATGATCGAGTCGATGTTCAGGAAGTAGTCGCTGTTCAACGTTCCCGTCACGGTGTTGAAGATCTTGATCCGACCCTGCTTCTCGATGATGAAGAGTCGTGAATCGTCACCGGGGGCNTGGGTGATGAAGATCGGACGGGCGAGTCCCGACATCACGAGCTTGGTCGAAAGGGTCTGGCCGGAGGCCGACGAACCGACGAACATGCCCGCGACAATCGCGGCGGAAGTGAGAAGTCTGCGTCTCATCGACATGGGAGAGTGCTTTCTGTTGCGGCTTGGGTGGTGCGGACTCGGCTTGGTCATGTACGTCGCCCCGAACGTCCGGTTCCTGACCCGGCGGAGCAACCTCTTTTTGTTGTCCCGAATAAGACGCTTCGGGACATTGGATGGTTCCCCATCGTCTGGAAACCGATCGAATGCCGCGCGGAACCATCGGGATCCGTCGGCATCCAACTCCCTGACAGTAGCATCCACAAAGCGGATTTCCACGTTCGGGCCCCGCTTTATGGGGGTTTGAGCGGGCCGAAGTCGATCCCGGTCCGCCCCGGCTGATCAACCATCGTTGGCTTCTTCGACCAGCCGACGAGCCTCCGCCGAGACCGCCCTGATTCGAGTCCGGTAACGCTCCGCGGCGGCATCGAGCGCGATCTGGTCTCGGTCGACGATCGCCTCCTGAAAAAGCGGCAGGACGACGGCCCCGTAGCCGCTGTCCCGATTCGAGGTCGCGAAGAGGTTCTGGAACCAGGGCCGGCCCGGAAGCCCCTTCCCGTCCGACCAGACCCGCTCGAGCCGGCGGAGCCCCAGATTCACTCGACACCGAGCGGACTCGGCTTCGACGCCGTCGAGTGCCGCCTCAGCCGCGACGAGGGCGACGGCCGCATCGGCCAGCTCGGCCCGAATCGGTTCCAGGTCGAGTCGCAGCCCCGCGGCGGCGGCGGCGGTGGCGATTCCATCCAGACGACCGGCGAGGTCCTCGATGGTCGCGGTCGGCCGGAGCGGCAGCACCGGTGCATCCGCGAGGTCGGCGACCAGCTGGCCGCAGATTCGGGTGAGCATCAACGCCCCGGCATAGTCCTCGCCGACGTTGGAACGGTACCACTCCAACGTGTCGTAGTTCGAGTGGTAGACGACACCCTCGGCGCCCCTCGCGGCGAGCGAGATGCTCGGGATGCAGAGATGACAGAGAAAGCCGACGTGATCGCTTCCGCCGCCGAGGCTCCCGGGCCGCGGCTTCGGACGATCACCACGCCAGACCTCCTTCACCGACCGGCCGGCACCATCTGGCTGCTCGACGCGATCCGCGGCGCGGAACACCGCCTCATGCAGGGACGGCGATGCCGAAGCCCCGAAGTTCGTGCCCATGGCCGCCATGTCGAGATTGACGTACGCGACGCCGTCCGCCCCGAGTCGCTCCCGGTGCGCTTCGCACCACTCCGTCGAACCGATGATTCCGAACTCCTCGGCGCCCCACGCNGCGAACACCACGGTNCGTCGCGGACGGATCCCCGCCTCGAGCGCCGTCGCGAAAGCACGGGCGGTCTCCATGAGCACGATCGTCCCCGCGAGCGGATCGGCGGCACCGAAACCCCACGCGTCATGGTGGCCTCCGACGATCACGACCTCCTCGGGCGTCTCCCGCCCGCGGATGGTCCCAAGCACGTTGGCGGTCTCCATGAGGAGACGCTCCTGACGAACTTCGAGTCGCAGTTCGAGGTCTCCCCCGTCGATCCGGTAGGGAACGTCGAGGCCGCCTTTCCAGTCCTCGTCCTCAACCAACGGCCCCTTCATCGCCGCCATGATCCGGGTCGCGGCGGCATATCCGATCGGCTGCACCGGAATGGTGGGCAGACCGACGTCGCCGACCGGGAGCCGCTCGGTTCCGTCGATCGCCGGCTCGAAGGGCGTCAACGGATCGCCCTTGTAGGGCAGCGTGACGATCGAACCGCGCTGGATGCACGTCTCGTTCGCCCACCCGCCATCCGGCCAGGTCGGGCCGCGGTCGTCGCCGGAATCGCCGGGATCCGTGAAGATCACCACCCCCGCGGCGCTCGCCGCCTCCGCGAAGCGAACCTTGAAGCCCCGGTAGTTCCCGCCGTAGCGGACCAGCACGATCCGACCCGCGCAGTCGATCCCCAGTTCGCGGAGCCGCGCGAAGTCCTCCGGGCGCCCTCGATTCGCGTAGACCACGCCGGCCTCCACGAGACCGCTTCCCGAGTAGGCGTTCCATCCCCAGTCGAGCTCCGGATGACGGGTCGCCGGATCGGCGAGCAGCTCACGCTCCCGAAGGGGAAGCGAGACGACGCCACGACGACGTCGATTCGACGGTCGGGCCTCGTCCGCGGTCGATTCGGAATCACCCGACCCCGCGGTCGACGCTTCCTCGACGAAGGTGAGGCTTGCGGCGATCGGGCGACTGAGCAGCGGTTCGAACCGCCAGATCTCCGTCTCGAGCCCCATGCCTTCGAACGCCCCCGCGATCGCGGCGATGACCGCGGCATCACCGGGCCCTCCCGCGACGTGTGGCTGGCCACCGAGCAGGTCGTGCCAGGCGCGAAGGCCGGCGGTGGTCGGTGTCTCGGCGACCGTCTCGAGGAGCCGATCATCGATCGAGACCTGGTCGTCGGTCTTGGTCGATGACGCGGCCGAGGNGGTGAACGCAACGGTCGATACGAGCCCACCGAGGCTCAAGGCAATGAGGGTGCGACTGGCCGACATGGAACACTCCAGGGTGAGGACGAAAGTCAATGCGAGGGATTCGAATCGATGGGACGAGGCGGTCGGACGTAGGCGGCGAAGAGGCGATCCAGCCGTTCGAGCGAGTCGTCGATGCGACGTTCTCCGATCCGGCCTCCACGCACGGCGTCCGCCAGTGCGTCGATCGCCCGGTGCTGACGATCGGGAAGGTGGCAGCAGAGCAGCAGATCCACGCCCGCCTCGACCGTCCGGACCGCGGCTTCGCCGGTCTCGACGAGGTCGGCGATCGCGGCCATCTCGAGGTCGTCGGAGATCACCACGCCGCGAAACCCCATGGTCTCGCGGAGCAGGCCGTCGATCGCGATCGGGCTCATGGTCGCGGGAACGCCCGGATCGATCGCCTCGAAGACGACGTGCGTGGTCATGATCGCGGCGACTCCCGCGCGAATCGCCGCCGCGAACGGCGGAAGTTCGATCGCCTCCAGTCGTTCGAGACCGTGCCGGAGGACCGGCAGGGCGTGGTGACTATCGAGATCCGTGTCGCCGTGACCCGGGAAATGCTTTGCGCACCCGGCCATCCCACCCGCCTGCATCGATTCGATCAACGCGACGCCGCAGGCCGCAACGATGGCGGGATCCCCGGCGAACGCTCGGGGACCGATCACCGGATTCGCCGGGTTGCTGTCGACGTCCATCACCGGCGCCAGGTCGAGATCGATGCCGACGGGCCGCAGATCCTCCGCGAGTCGACGTCCGACCTCGGCCGCCGCGTCCACGCCCTCCAGGCCGACCGACCGCATCGGGAGCGGCGGATCGAACCCTTCTTTAAATCGAACGGTCCCGCCACCCTCCTGATCGACGCAGACGAGGATCGGATCGCCGACGGGGTCCGGAGAAAGCCGCTTGACCTGATCGATGGTGTCTGCGACCGCTTTTCGATCACCCGCGTTCCGGGCGAAGAGGATCACGCTTCGCACCCCGCGATCGATCAGCGAACCGAGGTCCGCGTCGGGCTCCCGGCCGGGAAAGCCGACGCACACCAGACGGGCCACGCGTGCTTCGATCGAGTTCGACATCGTCGACGCATGCTAGCGAAACCGCGACGTGGCTCATGCCGTCCTCGACGCCCTCGTCGGCGATCAATGCGATGACGCCGCCGAAAGAGATCGCCCGACCCCGCAAAGGGTCGGGCGATCGGAAGTCATGGACTGGAGGTGAATCGATCAGAAGCCGATCGAGACGCCGCCGAAGATCATGTTGCTGGAGAAGCCTTCACCGCTGCGACCCTCGTACTGCAGGCTCACATTGACGTTGTAGGTCGGCGTCCAGACGATGCCGCCACCGTAGTAGGCGGTGTTGACGGCCTGGTCGTCGATTTCGAAGCTCAGGCTCGTGCCCTGGTTCGCAAGGCTGACCCCGTAGTTGCCGTTGAAGTTGAAGTTGCCCTGCCAACCGAGTTCGCCATCGAGCACGAGGCCCGGCAGGGCGCTCCAGCTGAGGCCGCCGCCCACTCGACCGATCACCGAGCTGAGGTCGCCGGGCGAGATGTTGAGCGCCGCCGAGGAACTCGTGTCCTCGTTGATGTCGCCGGTGTTGACGTACGAATACATGAACGAGGCTTCGGGGGTGAGTGCCCAGCCCTCGCTGAGCTCGAAGCGGTAGCCGCCNCCCATCGTGAGGTCCATCTGGAAGCCGCTGGCGTCCGAATCCGCGGAGATCTGGGTTCCCGGAATGACTCGCGTGAACTTGTAGTTGTTCCAGCCACCGGCCAGCGCGGCGTCGAAGAAGAGTCCCTCGCCGTTGCTCCAGGCGAGGAATCCGCCACCGCGGACGGTGCTCACCCGCGTGTTGCCGAAGCCACGGTCGAGATCACCGGTGATCTGCGAGTAGCCCATGTTGATGCCGCCGAGGAAGCCGTTGCCGAACTGCCAGGCGAAGCCGCCCAGGCCACCGTATTCGTTGCCGGAGATGCCGATGATGTCGCCCTCGCTCGGCGTGTCGAGGTTTCGCCCCCAGAAGACGCCGAAGCCTTCCGCGGTCGTCGACTCGGGGGTCATCCGGCGGATCGAACTCTGCACCGCCTGATCGTCGGACGAGGTGTATTCGGTGCCGTTCCACAGTCGGAACGGTGCCGGCGTCCGCTGCTCGACGATGTCGTAGCGACGCTGGATCTCCTTGCGGAGCACGGTGAAGTACTGCGTGTTGGCCGCCAGCTGGATCGTCGACACCTGGGTGGTCGGACCGACGCCGTCGATCGCGGCCTCGTACGCTTCGAGGGTGTCGATCGCGTCAAGGGCCCCGAGCAGGACGCCCGAGTGACCGGTGGGGTCGAGGTTCGCCTCGGGTCGGAGCGAATTGAGTTCGACACCGCGGAGATATTCGGGCGTGCCCTGCAACGGCGACGCGTAGTCCGCCGACGACCGGGCCCAGAGCTGGGTGAGCGGATCGAAGCCGCCACCGTTGTCGGGGTTGATGTCCCAGGTCCGGGTGATCGATCCGTCCTGATTCGTGGTGACCGAGGTGCCGCCGGTGATGCCACCGGGACTGTTCAGGAGGAGGATGTCCTTGTCGTCGGGAATGTACGCGAAGTCCTGAACCTCGACGAACACGTCTCCACCGTCGGCGAAGTCGCTCATGCCGGCGGCGACGTTGATGACCGAGTTCTGGCCGAAGGTACCGGCATCGAGCTCGTTGACGTAGTCACCGGTCAGGTTGATGTTCAGCGTGGCGTCGGAGGAATCGGAGTCGAGGTCACCGGTGTTCAGATTCAACACGCCTCGGTTGTCGCCCACCACGCCGACGAAGATGTCGCCGGCGTAGTTGATCGCCGCCGTGTCGATGTTCGCGTTGGCGAACAGCGTCGAGCCCGCCTGCAGGTTGATGCCGTTGGCCGCGGTCACGTCCGTCTGCTCGACGCCGTTCCCGCTGAAGATCAGGCTCATCGGGTCGGTGCCGTCACCGATGGTCAGGATGTCACCCACCGACAGGCTGGTGCCCGCTTCGAAGGAGCTGGTCCGCGTGAGGGCCAGATTGCCGGTGACGTCGACGACCGATTCGTTCTCGGCCTGAATGATCGAGAAGGCGGCATCGCCACCGATAAGCGCGAGGGCGGTGCCGGAGAGCGTGAGAATGCCGTCGCCGGTGACCGAACCACCGTTGTTCACCTCAAAGGTGGCCTCGTTGTTGACCGAGATCGTTCCGGCGTTGTCGAGATTGCCGGTGAAGGTCGCGGTCGATTCCCCGTCGAGCAGCAGCCCGGTGTCCGCGGCCATCGTGCTGTCGCCGGTCACCGAGAGGGTTCGCGAGCCGGCGAGCTGGATCTGCCCGCCATCGGTCATGTCCAATCCGTCGAGGACCGTGAGCCCGTCGGCCGAGGTTCCGCTGAGATCCACGAGGCCGCCGACCGACATCGTCCCATCCACCTGGGCGATCGCGGTCTCCTCGAGCAGCATCTGCCCGCCGCCCGCGACCGTCAGGTCGCCGGCGAAGAATGCGCCGGAGTTTCCAGACGCGGTGAGCGATCCGCGAATCGCGGAATCGTCGACGGCCGAGTTCCCGAAGATCAGGTTGTAGGCGCCGAGCCGGTCGCCGGAGAGGGTGACCGTGCCATCGATGCTGCCGGCGTTGTCGAACTGCAGGTTGGCACCGTTGGTCGCGTCGGCGGTGATGTCGATCGTGGAACCGCTCGCGAGTCCGACCTCGCCTTCACCGAGGAGGCGGGCGCTGGTCTCGAGCAGGACCGTTCCGCCGGTGACCAGAAGGCTGTCGGTGTCCGTCACCACCCCGGTGGTGAGACCGTCACCGTCGATCCGGAAGGTCCCGCCGCCGCTGACGGTGGTGTTGCCGGTGTAGCTGGCGACACCGCCGTAGTTGAAGATACCGTCGGTCACGGTGAACGAGAGCTTGCCGGCGTTGCCGGCCGCGGTGTTGTCGGTGATCGCGCCCATGTACAGTCCGGTCTCGGGATCGTCGATGCTGCCACCCCCCCTGACCGAGAGCGTGATGTCGTCGTTGCCGGTCGCAACGATGGCACCCACGTTGTCGGAACCGATCAGCTGATCGAAGGCCATCGTTCCACCGGCGGTTCCGCTGTCGAGCGTGACGCTCGTGTTGGCACCGAGTTGAAGGGAGGTCGTGCCGAGTCCGCCGGCCCCGCCGCCCTCGAAGGTCACCGCGGAATCGTCGTTGACGTTGATGGTTCCCGTGAAGTCGCGAAGGAACGGACCCGCGAACTTCACGGTGTCGTCGGTCCCATCGGTCGTGATGTCGATCGTCAGGTCGTCCTCGCCCGCGGCGTTCGCGAAGCCACCGGCGGTGGAGACACCGTCGGTTCCGAAGTTGACGTTCGCATTCCCCGCCCCGCCGGTCGTGTTGATCGTGAAGTCGCCGTCCAGGGTGGTGGTGGCAAGCCAGTTGGCGGTCGCACCATCGTTGACCAGCAGCGTGAACGGTCCCGGCAGTTCGGTCGAGCCGCCGAGTTCGAAGGTGCCGAGCCCCTGCACGGTCAGATTCGCATCCGACTCGAAGATGGTCGTCCCACGAAACGTGACCTTGGAATCGGCGTCGACGACGTTCGCCGTGAAGTTCCGGCCCAGCGTGACCTCGCCACCGAAACCGGCCTCACCCTCCCCGCTCACGGTGAGGGTGGCGGCATCGACGAAGGACGCATCACCACCGACCGTGAACGTGGAATCCGCGTCGAGGAAGTTGATCGCGTGGTCACCTTCCGCGATGAAGTCGTTGAAGGTCACCACCGCCGCGTTGTTCAGATCGAATCCGTACCCGGCGGCGACGGTCGTGACGCCGTTGAAGTTGACGGTCGCGGCATCGAAGGTCGCGATGTCGGTCAATGGATCCACACCGTTCAGGAAGTTGGCGTCGTTGAAGGTGAAGACGTCGTCGGCGACGTTGCCGCTGAGACCCGCGAAGGTCTGCGCCCCGGTCGCGTTGAAGACGCCGTTGAAGTTGAAGCCGCCGTCGTTGGCGTTCCAGACCGTGCCCTCGCCGGAGGTCGTCTCGCCGTTGACATCGACGAAACCGCCTTCCGCGAGGATCGTCCCGCCATTGGTCGTGGTGAAGGCGCCGTCGATCTGGACGAGACCGTCGCCGGTGAGATCGAAGGTCAGACTGCCGTCGGCGATCACGTCGATCTCGAAGGTGAAACTGCCATCCCCGGGGTTGATGGTCGACGCATCATTGAACCGGAAGGATCCGACACCTCCGAATACCACGTCCCCGTCGAAGGTGTTGGTCAGGCCACCGATGCCGGTGATGTCGTTCGCGACGTTGATCGGATCCGTCCCGAAGATCGAGAGGATGTCGATGGTGTTTCCACCGAAATCGTCGCCGGGATAGACCCCGCCCCAACTCGCAGGGGTGTCGAAGTTCGAATCCCCGCCCAGGGCGCCGTCATAGGAGTCCTGGCCGGCAGCGGCGAGCGTCATGCTCCCGATCGCGGCGAGCACCGCCGCGGCTCGGATTTCTGGAAAGCGGGTTTCGCCTCGGTTGGAGGCGATTCCGGAGGATTCGATCGTCTGGACGCTGGACGGCATGCTGGCATTCCCGAGGGGGGGTCTGAAACGACGAGATCTTTCGCTCGAACGACGCGGTGCCTCTCACTGAAAGAGGACTCCGCGGTGGTTCATCGGCCACTCGAAGGGCGAACCCGCACTGTTCTCGCCAAATCCAGCCCTATTCCCGGGCGTACCGGGACCACCCGCAGAACCGGACGATCCGGTGATCCGCCCGGAGACCAATTGCGCAAATATTGCGCGTCAAACGCCGCCGAATCACTGAAAACGGTATTCCACCGGTGGAGTGGCCCGCAAAGTGGCCTCTTGGAGACCGACGGGGGGCCCCGGCAGGATCTTCGAACTCGCCTCACTTCACCTGGGACATCGGGATCGGGGTCCGATTCCGGGCGGAGAGCAGCGCCGCTTCGAGCACCCGCTGGGTCTCGTAGGCGTCGGCGAAGTCGGGCATCGGCACCTCGGGCTCGCCCCCGGCGAGGATGCGATCGATGTCCGCCACCTGCGAGACGAATCCGTGCTCGTAGCCCAGCCCGTGGGCGGCGGGCCAGTAGGCATGCGCGTAAGGATGGGCATCAGCGTCGGTGCACATGATCCGGCTCCAGCCGCGAAGCCCTGGTTCCAGAGTGTGATCCCACCACTGCAGCTCGTTCATCCGCTCGAAGTCGAACTTGAAGCTTCCCAGCTCGCCGTTGATCTCGATGGTGTTCCGATTGAGGTTGCCGGTGGCCATGCGGGTGGCCTCGAACGAGCCGATCGCCCCGGCCTTGAAGCGAGCGAGGAAATGCACCGCATCATCCACGGTCGACCGACCGGTTCGTCGCTTCCCGCCCTTTCCGGCGCCGCCACCCTTGATCGTCGCCCGGGCCTCCTCGGCGATCTCGCGTCGCTTGACGAAAGTCTCCTCGACCGAGCCGACCACTTCGGAGACCTCGTCTCCGGTGAGGAATCGCGCGAGATCGATGATGTGGGCGTTGAGATCACCGTGGGCGCCCGAACCCGCCTTCTTCGCATCGAACCGCCAGGCCATCGGGGTGTCGGGATGCCCCCAGTCCTGAAGGTAGGACGCCCGGACGTGGAAGATGCGACCGACGCGTCCGGATCGGACCAGTCGATGGGCATAGGCGAGGGCTGGAACCCGACGGTAGTTGAACCACACGAAGCTGCGAACATCGCGTCGCGCGGCCTTCTTCGCCGCATCACGCATCGCCCGCGCCTCGCCGAGGGTCCCCGCCAGCGGCTTCTCGCAGGCGACGTGCTTTCCAGCCTCGAACGCCGCGATCGACATCTCGGCGTGGAGGTGGTTCGGCGTGCAGACGTCCACCAGATCGATGTCGTCGCTCGCGACGAGCGAACGCCAGTCCGCGGTACTCGAGTTCCAGCCCCACTGCGCCGCGAACTCCCGGGACTGACCCTCCCGGATCCCGCTCGCGGCCTGCATCACCAGCGGACGAGGCAGATCGAAGAACGTTCCGGCGGAACGCCAGGCATTGGCGTGCGCTCTTCCCATGAAGCCGGTTCCCACGAGGCCCACGCGGAGGTCGCTGCGATCGGTCTTCGGCGTGCGCCGACGGGTGGTCCGGCTGGTCTTCTTGCGGCTCGGCATTGCGTCGTTCCTCCTGGGAATCCGATGGGTGCGTTGGTCCGAGTATCCTAATCCCCACGCGTCCGCACGACAGCGGGCCGCGATCCAAGGACCATCAAATGACCAACCCGCTCCCCGACCATGGCACCGAAACCGAGACGCTCGCCCGGCGGATCGACCAACTCCGGCAGGAGCTCGATCTGGAACGCCGACGCCGCGGACGACTCGAACGCTTCGGTGCGATCGCCTGCCTCCTCGTGATCGGCGCCGGCGGAATCGCGGCCACCGCGTTCCAGCCCGTGGCGGACGTCGTTCGGACCCGCCGACTCGAGATCGTCGACGAATCGAATCGAATCGTGATGCTCGCCTCCGCCGCCAAGCACGGCGGCCGGATCGATCTCTGGGACGACGCCGGCATCAACTCCGCCCGCCTCGGCGGAAACGGAACCGGCGGCGACCTCGCCCTCTGGAACCGAGACGGCCGGCAGGTGATGGCCGCCTACGCCGACGGGCCGGCGGGCCGACTCGAGATCAACGCCCGGGGTGGCGGGATCGGCGTCGCCCTCTCCTCCGACGCCCGCGGTGGAACCATCACGGTCGCGGACGGCAACGCGGAGACCGTGGGCGAGGTTCGATGCGGGCCCGACGGCGGCGAATTCGTGGCGATCCTCGACGGTCGCGATGCCGGGGTGCTTTCCGCGCGACGTGACGGCGGACGGATGATCCTGCTGGACGGCGAAGGTCGCGAGTCGACGCGGATGCTCGGTACCGGACGCCTCGATCTGATTCGTGGCCGACAGACGCAGGTCTCGATGCTCACGACCTCCAACGGCGGCGGGCTTCGTCTCTCCACCGTCGACGGGAAGGTTCGCTTCACCGCGGACGCCGCCACCAGCGGCGGCCTGCTTCAGGCCCACGACCGGAACGACGTGCCGGTCATCGCCATGGGCTCGGGCACCGGCGGCAGCGGCATCCGGATCCGAAATGGAGACGAGGTCACCGTCGCGGCGATCGGCGTGGATGCGGAGGGCAAGGGCGCCGTCGAGATCTCCGACGAGGACGGCGATCGCTGCGGCTCGCTGATCGTGACCGGAACCGGTGGAAGCCTGGCCCTCTCGGACGACGAAGGGAGACCGCACGTCGAGATCGGCGGCGACGTCGAAGGCGGACTGGTCCGGGTCTATGACAAGCGTCAACAGGTGGTGGCCACGATGGAAGGGCTCGGCGAAGGTGGACGCATCGCGGTGGGAATCGAATCGAAGGCCATCGGCGGATCGCTCGAGGCTCGAGACGACGGTCCTGCGATCCTCTCGATCTACGGACCGCGCGGCCGCGCGGTGGCCATCGCGGCGACGACGAACGGAGGACTGCTGAATCTCCTCGATCTCGGCGGAAACGTCGCGGTCGCCGCGGGTGCCGCGGAAGACGGCCCGGGCGGCGTGGTGGCGGTGCGGAACGAGAAGAACACCCCGGTGGTGCGGATCGGCGTGAACGATCGCGGCGAGGGCGAGATCGAAGTCTACGACGCGCCGGGAACCCGAAAGAGAAAGGTGTCGGCGCCATGAACATCCGAAGGAGGAATCGACGGACGATCCCGGGACCGGGGCGGAAGACGGGTCGCGGCACGACATCGACGCGGCCCTCGTGGATCGATCTCGCCACCCTGTTGCTCGGCGTGGCGCTCGCCGCGACACCGGTCGCGATGGCCACGCCACCGATGCCGACGCCTCCGGAAGAGACAACGACCACCAAGCCGCCGCCGATTCCGGATGCCCAGGCATCACCGCGTGCGGTGATCGAATTCCTCGTCGACGCGGATTCCTCGGTGGGCGCACCGGCGGTCGCCGGTTGCTTCACGAAGGATGCGCTTCCACCCACCGCCGCGGTTCGCGAACGGATCATCCGAGATTTTCGGAACGCCCTGACCTGGCTCGGCTGGACCGAGGAGACCGCGGCTTCACTTCCGAAGGCCGAGGACGCGAAGATCCGGACCGTCGTGTTTCCCGCCGGCGATTCGCTCCCGGCCGCGATGCGGCAGCGCAGCACCGCCCTCGAGAAGCGGACCGGAGGAAACTGGCGGGTCGAGATCGTCCGTGGCGAGGACGGAGGCTATCGCTTCGCCAAGGGAGCCGTCGCGGCCGCGGAACTCGACGCGGTGACCGATGCCATCGCCGCGTTTCGACGCGAGCGAGCGGGTGCCGCCGAGCAGGAGAGCGCTGCGCCGGCGAATCTGGCGGACTGGGTGAATCTCAACGGCCCGGACTGGCTCCTCGAACGGTTCGTGTTCCTCGCCATCTGGCAGTGGATCGGTCTCGGCCTGATCATCCTGGTCGGAATCATCGTCGACACGTTGACGCGATTCATCGCGCGACGGGGGTTTCGTTCCCTGAATCGTCGAATGGATGCCGGGCCCGACGACGACGCCGTCCGGCGAGCGAGTCGCAGCATCGGAGTCGTGACCGCGACGCTCACCTGGCTGCTCCTGATCAACCTGCTCGAGCTCCCGATCGCCGGACTGTCCATCCTGCAACCGGCCGCCCAGTTCGCCTTCGTGCTCGCCCTGCTGTGGGCCGGATGGCGGAGCATCGACCTGCTCGCCGACCTCGTCAGCGCGAAGGTCGCGGTCAGCGAGAACAAGCTCGACGACATCCTCGTGCCGATGATCCGGAAGACCGCCAAGGTCCTGCTGGTGATCTTCGGCCTGCTGAACGTGGCCCCGATCCTCGGTCTCAACCTGGGACCGCTGCTCGCGGCGGTCGGCATCGGTTCGTTCGGCTTCGCCTTCGCGTTCAAGAACTCGCTCGAGAATCTCTTCGGAAGCGTCACGGTCATTCTCGACCGACCCTTCCACGTCGGCGACTGGGTGGTGGTCGACGGCGTCGAAGGAAACGTCGAGACCGTCGGCCTTCGCTCGACGAGGGTGCGGACCTTCTACAACTCGCTGGTCACGATTCCCAACGCGAATCTGATCACCGACAAGGTCGACAACTACGGCGAGCGTCGATACCGACGCTGGTCGACGAAGGTCGGAATCCTCTACGGCACCCCACCCGCCCGCGTCGACGCCTTCTGCGAAGCGATCCGGGAACTCGTCCGCGAGCATCCGTACACCCGCAAGGACTACTACCAGGTCTGGCTGAACGGATTCGGGGACAGTGCGCTCGAGATACTCGTCTACGTGTTCTGGGAGGCGCCGGACTGGCAGACCGAACTGCGTGAACGGCACCGGCTCATGCTGGACATGATCCGCATCGCCGGCGAACTGGGCATCGATTTCGCGTTCCCGACCCGGACGCTGCAGATCCAGCGGGCCGATCCTCCCAACGAACCGAAGGATCCCGATCTCGATGCCGCGGATCCCCGGGTCGCGATGCGCACGGGTCGGACCGCGGTCCGCGACGTCACCGATGGCGACGAATGGAAGTCGACCAAGCCGCCCCCGTACACCTTCCTCTCCGCGAAGGACACCGTCCGCCTCGACGAGATGGACGATGAGAAGGCCGCGAAGGCGGAGGACCGACTCGCGGCGATCAATTCCGCGAAGAATGCTGCCCGCGCGGAGGCCGAAGACGCGGAGGGCGACCAGCCCGATCAGGTCGATCAACGGCAATCCGGGGGCGAATGACCGACGTGGTGCGTGGACGACCGCGTCCGAGACGCCACCGATCATCCCGACGACCGACCGCGCTCCCGGGGGTATCATTCGCGGTCGCGGCCACGGGGAGGATCTCCACCCGCTCGAACCCGCCAAGGAGTCGAATCACGTGACCAGCCAGATGTCGCCCGAAATCGCCGAATTCAAGCTCCTGGACCTCGAGGCCGGGGTCGGAACCTTCGCGGTGCCGGGCACCGGCTATCGCATCATGCTCACGGTCCCGGAAGATTTCGACGCGCCGACCGGACGTCGGATCCGCGGACGCGTCCGAGGCCATGCCCTGCGGATGCACCGGACCTCGGCGGGCGGCAACTTCATCGAGCCGCTCGAAGGACGACCGCGGATCGTGCAGGGAACCGTGCTCGCGGTCGATCCCGCCGCCGACGAGGTGATCCTCGATCTCGTGGTTCCTTTCCGGATCGCGATGGCGGAGGGCCAGTCCGCGCAGGAGTTCGCGACCGGCGAGATGGTCAATTTCTACATGCACCCCGGCGCCTCGTTCGCGCCGGAACGCGACGCGTCCTGACGCGACCGGGCGACGCGCATGCTCCTGCTCATCGACAACTACGATTCGTTCACGTTCAACCTCGTGCAACGCTTCGGCGAGATCGATCCGTCGCTTCCGATCCACGTGGTGCGAAACGATGCGATCACGCCGGAAGAGGCGACCTCGCTCGCTCCGACGCATCTGGTGATCTCGCCCGGCCCCTGCACGCCGAAGGAAGCGGGGGTGAGCGCCGCGATCATCGACCGGCTCCAGGGCCGCATTCCGATCCTCGGCGTCTGTCTCGGTCACCAGACCATCGGTGATCTCCACGGCATGGTCGTGCGTCGGAACGAGATCCCGGTCCACGGGAAGACGTCGATGGTGCACCATGATTCACAGGGCGTGTTCGCGGGGCTTTCCGATCCGTTCCAGGCGACGCGGTACCACTCGCTGGTCGTGGACCGAAACACCGTCCCGTCGGGATGGAAGATCTCGGCCTGGCTCGAGGATGGAATGGTGATGGGACTCCGGCGGATCGGCGACGGCCCGCCCGTGGAAGGCGTGCAGTTCCATCCGGAGAGTTTTCTCACTACCGAGGGCCCGAGACTGCTCGCGAACTTCCTCGAGCTCGCGTGAGGATCGCGGAACCCGGGGTCAGGCCGCGGTGCCCGCGACGCCGTCCCGGGTGACGAGGAAGAGTTCTCGCGTGATCGGGTACGGAAGTCGTCGGTAGTCCTGGTCGACTCGCTTTCGAAGCCGCTCCACGAACCTCTCGGGATTCGCGGTCATCGCGACGAACATGTCGCGGGAAGGCATGGCGACGAGGAAGTCCCCGTCGAGCTCCGGTGCAAGCCGCTCGTGCAATCGGCCCAGAAGAACCCTGGCCGCGTCGTATCCGTCGTGTTCACCGAGGATCGCGGCCTTGCCGCCGTCCTGGCTTTCGATCAGCTGGATCTGGAGATCGGGCGAATAGCGTTCGAGGTTGGCACGCGCGAGCGCGTCGAGCTCGTCCATGCTGGTACCCCAGCGGACGACCTGCTCGAGGGTGATCGAAACCGTGACCTGCGGCATGTCGACCACGAACACGATGACCGTGCCGTTGACCCAGGGCACGTGTGCGACCTGGGATCGATCAAGCTGCTGGAAGATCGACTCCGGCTGGATTCGAGGCATGACGCGGGTCTTGGCCAGCTCCCAGGGAATAGGGGTGGATCCGATCTCGTCGCCATCGAAGATCTTCTCGAGGTAGTCCTCGACGATCTCGGTACCGCGATCCGTGGAACCGAGCACCATCCGGTAGAGATTCTCCAGACCGAGATGTCGCCCGTCGACCACGAGATCGAACGGTCCGGTGAGCGTCGCCTGGTGGCCGGGCCAGTGACGAAGCAGTATTTCAAGGACCTGTTCGCCAAACGCTTCGGGTTCTCTTGGCAGTGCAGACATCGGAAGCCTCCTCGCACGGGCCGGCCGGAAGATCGGCCGCACCGGATCGTGTCCATCTTCCGCATCGGATGGATGCGAGCCCTTCTGAGGTTCGGTACGCTCGATCGTCCGGTTTGGTTTGTTCGCGTCGCCTGCATCCCGAAACACCAGGGTTATCGGGCTACGGCGCGATGGCCGCCATCCCCGCACTCCAGACAAACGCCCTCCGAGCTTCCCATGAGCGATGACACCAGTTCCCCGACGGATCGACTCCACGCATGGTGGGACCGAGGCCCCATCGTCCCGAGCCGTCCACTGCTCGTGATCGCAGGTCCCTGCGTGCTCGAGTCCGACGACATCAACCTTGAAATCGCCTCGCGGATGAAAGCCGCCTGCGACGCCGCCGGTGCGATGCTCGTGTTCAAGGCGAGCTTCGACAAGGCGAACCGCTCGAGCATCCGATCCGATCGAGGGCCGGGGCTCGAACAAGGACTCCGCCAGCTCGAACTGGTGGGCCGCGAGTTCGACGTGCCGCTGCTCACCGACGTTCACGAGGCGGCCCAGGCGATGCCCGCGTCCGAGGTCGTCGACATCCTCCAGATTCCGGCGTTCCTCTGCCGACAGACCGATCTCCTCGTCGCGTGCGGCATCACAGGCACTGCGGTATCGGTCAAGAAGGGCCAGTTCCTGGCGCCGAGCGAGATGCGAAACGTCCTGGAGAAGCTCTCGGAGTCCGGTTGCCGTCGAATGATGGCCACCGAGCGCGGGACCTTCTTCGGTTATCACCGACTGGTGACGGATTTCGTCGGTCTGGGCGACCTTCGGGAGATCGCCGCCGACTTCGACGCGCCGACCTGCTTCGACGTCACGCACTCCACCCAGCTTCCGGGCGGCGAAGGCGACATGAGCGGCGGCCGGCCGGATCGCGGCCCGCTGCTGGCCCGTGCGGCGGTCGCCGCCGGGATTTCCGCGCTGTTTCTGGAGACCCACGTCGATCCGGCGTCGGCACGCAGCGACCGCGCCACGGTCATGCCCATCGACGTCGCGACCGACCTCATCGGCACCCTGACCCGGATCCGGGAGGTACTGGACGCCTGAGCGGCCCTCGACGTCCGGAACCTGAACTTTCGCCGTCTCTTCGCCTTTCGACGGCCCCAGCGGCTATCGTGTTCAAAGGCATGAACACGAAGTGCGATAAATGCGATCGGCCCGCCGAGGTCCACGAAATCGACGTCGAGGCCGGCCGGGACATCCACCTCTGCCGCGAACACGCGATCGAGGCCGGCTTTCAAGTGCCGCAGTCGGCTCCGGTGACCGAGCTGCTCACCCAGTTCGCGACGATGCCGCCACCGAACGAGAAGCCGACGCCCCGTCGTGCCGAGCGTCCGACCGGGTGTGCGAAGTGCGGTTCCACCTTCGCTCGATTCCGAAAGACCGGACTGCTCGGTTGTCCCGACTGCTACGAGGCGTTCGCGCGACAGTTGGAGACGGTCGTCGTCCGAAGCCAGAACGGCGCGAACGCGCACGTCGGCCGGGTCCCGGACCGTTCTTCGGAACTCGTCGACCTGCAGGCCCTCCGCCGGAGCCTCATCGAGGAACTGGACCGCGCCGTGGCCAGCGAGCAGTACGAGCGGGCCGCCAATCTCCGCGACCGGCTCAACACGCTCACCGCCGACGGGGCCGGCGGTTGACCGACTCTCGAGAGCACCCCCACCGATGAAGTTGAAGCAGACCGGACCCTGGATCGAACACGCCGGCCCCGACGCCGACGTGGTCGTCTCGAGTCGAGCCAGGCTCGCCCGGAATCTCACGGGCCTTCCGTTCGTCAGCCAGGCCAGCGAGACCCAGCGACGAGAGATCCTCCAACTCGTTCGGAGCCTTCCGTTCGCATCCGAACGCGGCGAGGGACTGGTCTGGATCGATCTTCAGCAGTCGACCCCGGAGGATCGGCGACTGCTGTTCGAGCGGCACCTCGTCTCCAGACAGTTCATCGAGTCGGTCTCGCCGCGGGCGGTCGCCATCGCGGACGACGAACAACTCAGCGTGATGGTGAACGAGGAGGACCACCTCCGAATGCAGGTCCTGCTCCCCGGACTGGAACTGGAGGAGGCATGGCGGCGGGTCGTCGAGTTCGACCGACGCCTCGAGAAGCACGCGGACATCGCGGTTCATCCGCGCTGGGGATACCTCACCGCCTGCCCCACGAACGTCGGCACCGCGATCCGCTTTTCGGTGATGCTCCACCTCCCCGGGCTCCGACTCACCAACGAGCTGGAACGACTTCGTCGAGCGTCGAACGACCTCGATCTCGCGGTCCGCGGCTTCTACGGCGAAGGCTCGGACAGCAGCGGGGACTTCTACCAGGTGAGCAACCAGCTCACCCTCGGCGTCTCGGAGACGGATCTGCTCGCGACCTTCGTCGGCGAGGTCGTCCCGAGGATCGTCGCCTATGAACGCATGGCCCGGGACATTCTCGTGGAACGCAGCGCCACGCTGCTCGAAGACCGGGTCCACCGAGCCCTGGGAACGCTTCGATCGGCGAGGCTTCTGGGCATCGAGGAATCGATGAAGCACCTGAGCCGGGTCCGGCTGGGCATCGCCCTCGGACTGCTGCCGGACGTACCACTGGGCACGGTGCAACGCCTGTTCCTCGAAGTCCAACCCGGACACCTCCGGCGGGCCCGACCCGACAGCATCGACGACACCGCGCTCGAACCGGTGAGCGAGGACCGGATGCTCGACGACGAACGGACCCGAAGACGACGGGCCGCGCTCGTTCGCCATGAACTGGGCGATTGATTCTTCCTTCCGCGTCGCGTCAGCCGGCGTAGAGCCGGTCGCCGTCCGCCGCGAATGCGAAGTCCTTCGCGGAGATCCCGCCGGCGTCGTGCGTGGACAGCGTGAGCGTTACCTTCGCGTAACGAATCAGGATGTCGGGGTGATGCTGGACCTCCTCGGCCCGCGCCCCGATGCGGTTCACGAAGTCGATGGACCCGAGAAAGTCGCCGAAGGTGAACGTCCTCTGGATCGAATCGCCGCTCAGCGACCACTCGGCGCGTTCGGCGAGGCCGGCTTCGATTTCCGCTTCCGTGAGTTTCTCGACCATGATAATCCCACTGTCGCCGACGGCTCCGAAGGAACCGACGGCCTCGTCGCAAGTTGATTCGGGCGACATGCATCGGGGTGCCCGCACCCTGGCCCGACATTGACGTCACTATACCTCCGATGCCGGATGCCTCCGCCCATTCCGACCGCGTCGTCTCGACACGGACCACCCGCCTCGCCCCGAGCCCGACCGGCGACCTTCACCTCGGGAACGTCCGTTCACTGCTCCTCGCCTGGGCCATCGGGCGACGCGCTGGATGGCGCGTCGTGCTCCGACACGAGGATCTCGACGCGACTCGATCGTCGGTCGAGGCGTGCGATGCCATCGAAGGGTCCCTTCGCTGGCTAGGACTCGACTGGGACGGTCCATCGACCCGCCAGTCCGACGACCTCGAACCATACTTCGAAGCGATGCGTCGACTGGAATCGCGACACCTGGTCTTCGCCTCGAGCCTGAGTCGCCGCGAACTCCGAGCGGCGGCCGGGGCACCGCACGGCGACGGCGAGCTCCGATTTCCGCCCGAACTCCGGCCGGACGACGAGGCATCCTGGCGATTCGACGGCGGCGAGACGAATTACCGGGTCACGACGCGATCAGGTCCCGAGATCGTGCGGGACGAACTGCTGGGCACCCATCGCTTCGACCCCGGAGCGGAGGTCGGCGACCAGATCGTCTGGACCAAAGCGGGCCGACCGGCGTACCAGCTCTCAGTGGTCGTCGACGACGACCGACAGGGCGTGACCGACGTGATCCGGGGGGCGGATCTCCTTCCCAGCGCGGCCCGGCAGCAGCGACTGCGTCGAGATCTCGAGATCGACGGCGACGTGACGTGGTGGCACCTGCCGATCGTCCATGACGAGGCCGGGCGTCGGCTGGCAAAGCGAGACGGCGACACCGGGGTCGAGGGCCTTCGAACCGCGGGTGTTCCGGCCGAACGGATCATCGGCCTCGTGGCCTGGTGGTGCGGTCTCGTCGACACACCGAGATCGATGCCGGCGGACACGATTCCCGAGTTGCTGGACCACGATCATCTCCGGAGTATGGTCACCAGCGAGACGACCGAACCGCTTCGATTCACCAACGAGGACCGACGATGGCTCCTGCATTCCTGAACGACACCCTCGGATCCGGCCGCCCCGCGTGGCGTTTCATCCTCGTCGCGATGATCGGAATGATCGCCATGACCATGACGCTCTCCGGCTGCGAGCCGGCCACGGCGCCGGTCGACGGCGGGGTCGAGAACGTCCGGATCGGAGATCGAAGCTTCAAACTCGAACTCTCCCTCTCGCGAGAACGTCGACGGCTCGGCCTCGGCGGGCGGGAGACGCTGGCGGAAGACGAAGGGATGCTCTTCGCGTTCCCCCGGCCGGAGTCCCAGCGCTTCTGGATGTACGACTGCCTGATGGACATCGACATCGCGTACGTCGACCCCATCGGATACGTCACGGCCGTCCACACCATGCGGAAGGAGCCGCCGCGCGGGCCGGACGAGGAGGAGCTCGACTATCAGGCGAGGCTGCCCGGCTACCCCAGCGTGTACCCCGCCCAGTTCGTGATCGAACTCGCCCCCGGCATGTTCGAACGCCTTGGCATCGAAGCGGGCGATCGCATCCAGATCGATGCGGATCGGCTGAAGATGCTCGGCGAGGCTTCCGAGGACGAGTTCTGAAACGGCGTCGCGATTCCGCGATGTCGTCGACTCACAACCGGGGGCCCCGGTGCCGATCGCACCGGCCGTCGGAATCCGGGCCATCCTCGACGCACGTCGCGTCCCACGAGGCGAGCGACTCCGGGATCGTCTCGACGCGGCATCCAGACGAGATCCGCCCCCGCCGATCGAGATTCATGTCCTGAGGTTCCAACATCTCGACCGGCGCGTGTTCGAACGATCGACCGCGATCATCCTTCGCGACGATGCGTACGACGACGCCAGCACGCCTTGAATGGAGGCCGGACGGTTCAGGCGTCGTCGCGGGCGGCGAGCATCCGGTCCACATGAACGGCGACCATCTTCGCGAAGGCATCCGCCTCGAGATTGACCCGGTCGCCGATCCTGCAGTCACGCAACGTGGTCCGCTCGAGGGTCTCTGGGATGAGCGCGATCTCGAACCCCGTCACGCCGGTCCGCGGATCATCGCCGCGAATCGTCCTTGCGACGGTGAGTGAGACGCCGTCGACGGTGATCGAACCTCGATCCACGAGGTGCTCCCGCACGCCTTCCGGCGCTTCGATGCGAACCCGCCAGTCGTCACCATCGTCGATCTCGCGAACCACGCCGGTCCCATCGACATGGCCCTGGACGAGATGCCCTCCGAGCAGGGTCGCCATCGTCGCGGCGTGCTCGAGATTCACCGGATCGGAGACCGCCAACCCCCCGAGCGTGGTCATTTCGAGTGACCGATGGATCACATCGAAGGCGTGACGACCGCTCGACGATTCGACGACCGTGAGGCAGCAGCCATCGACCGCGATCGAAGCCCCGTCCTCCGGCCGATGGTCCCACGCCGCCGCATCGATCACCAGACGACGCCCGGTGGGGATCTCCCGGACCTCGGAAACGGTGCCCAACGCCTGAATGAGTCCTGTGAACATGTCCGGAGGGTAGCCCCGCCCCGGCCCCCCCGCCCTCCCGGGTCCCGAACTGGTCGATTCGAGCCCGACGGGGACGTCGCCGCCCCCCCCAGCCGCCCCGGGTCGACCGTAGGGAGCGAAGAACCCTCACGGGAGATGAACGAATGCCTTTGTCTCGATACACTGTCACACCGCGCGAGGCCGTCGCCGACCGCGTCCGGTCAACTGGAGATACCGATGTCCGCAGTGCGTCACCACGTCCGAAACCTCGCCCTCGTCGCCCTTGTCGCCGCCGCACCGTCGGTGATGGCCGCATCCGCAGACGACCGCGACGATGCGCTCGCCGCCCGCAAGGCCGTGCTCGATCAGAAGTACGCTTTCGGCCCCTCCGCCGCGGCGGCGATCGACTATCGCATCGCCTGGCAGACCTCGACCGGTGATGCCACGAAGCGCGTCGACGTCGCCGGCGAGGACGTCTACGTGCTCAGTGACAAGAATCGACTGACCCGGATCGACCGGAACTCCGGCTCGCAGATCTGGACCACGATCGCCGCGGATCCGCTCGACGCGGTCTGGGGCGTGACGCAGGGGCTGCCCCGCGTCGACGACCTGCCCTTCGGCCAGAACGACGACGATCGGATCTACGTGACCTCGGACCCGGTGGTCTTCGTGCTCGATCACAAGACCGGCGCGGTGATCGGACGTCAGGATCTCGAACGCATTCCCTCGACCGACGTCGTCCGTCGCGGCAGCTACCTGATCTTCGGAAGCCGCATGGGCCAGATCATCTGGCATCAGTTCACCGTCGGCCAGGCCTGGCGAGCCAACCAGCTCAAGGGGCCCATCGTTTCGAAGCCGATCCTCGTCGGAAGCAATGGAATCGCCGTCGCGAGCGAAGGTGGCACCTTCCTGATGCTCGACGCCAAGTCGGCCGGCCGCATCTGGGGCGAACGCCTCTTCGACGGGGTGACCGCCCCGCTCGCCGCCGGTGGCGGCAAGGTCTTCGCCGCCAGCACGGACCAGTATCTCTGGGCCTTCAACGCAGCCAACGGCGACACCGCCTGGCGATACTTCACCGAGAGTCCGCTCACCGAACCCCCGACCTACGTCGACGTCGACGGCGGCCGGGTGCTTCAGTGGGTTCCGAGCGAAGGCCTGGTGTGTCTCGAAGCGGATCCCAAGAACGCGGTCGAAGGCCGAAAGGTCTGGACGCTTCCCGGCATCACCGGCCGATACGTCGGTCGAATCAAGGGTGACGTGGCCCTGTGGGACGCAAAGGCGAAGGCCCTTCGACTGGTCGACGTGTCCCAGGGCGCCGTCACCAGGACCGTGCCTCTCCCGCAGGTCGAACGCGTTTCGATGGACGGCGAGACGATCTTCGCGATCGCCGGAGACGGACGCGTCGTCCGCCTCGATCCGATCGGTTGATCGGCGCGACCGATCCGCAGCCGAACCCGGATCGCCACCGGCGACAATCGACCGGTGAGCGATCCGATTCCTGATCCGGACCCCCCTTCCATGCCCGACCTCGTCCCCATTCGACGCGCCCTGATCTCGGTCAGTGACAAGACCGATCTCATCCCGTTCGCGAAGGGGCTGATGGATCGTGGCATCGAGATCGTCTCGACCGGCGGCACGCATCGAGCCCTGACCGCCGCGGGACTCGCACCGGTCGCGATCGACGACCTCACCGGCTTTCCCGAGATGATGGACGGCCGCGTGAAGACGCTGCACCCGGCGGTTCACGGCGGCATCCTCGCACGCCGCGATCTCGAATCGCACCTCGAGGCGATGGACGCTCACGGCATCCTTCCGATCGACATCGTCTGCGTGAACCTCTACCCGTTCGAGCAGACGATCCGACAGGACGGCGTCACCGATCACGAAGCGATCGAGCAGATCGACATCGGGGGGCCTTCGATGGTCCGGTCGGCGGCGAAGAATCACGGGTTCGTGACGGTCATCACGAACCCCACCCAGTACGACCGGGTCATCAACGAGCTCGATGCCAACGAAGGATGCACCTCGGAGCAGCTGCGTCGCGACTTCGCGACCACGGCGTTCGCCCGGACCGCGGAGTACGACGCGACCATCGCGGCCTGGATGAGCGGGACGTCCTCCGCCCGCTTCCCCAGCGTCCTACGACTGAACTTCGTGGGCCAGCGAAGCCTCCGATACGGCGAGAACCCCCATCAGGCCGGTGCGGTCTACCGTGATCCCGACTTCCAGGGGCCGAGCGTGACCAACGCCCGACAACTGTCCGGGAAGCCCTTGTCCTACAACAATCTCCTCGACGCCGCGAGCGCCCTCGAACTCGTTCAGGACCTCCACGACATCGATCCCGACCGACCCGCGGCCGCGGTGATCAAGCACACCAATCCATGCGGCGCCGCGGTCGGCGATCGGCTCGCGGAAGCGTTCGATCGCGCCTACGCGGGCGATCCGCTCGCGGCCTTTGGTGGAATCGTCGCCCTCAGCGGCAACGTCGATCTCGCCACCGCCTCCAAGATCGCCGAAGGCGGTCGATTCCTCGAAGTCGTGCTCGCGTTCTCGTTCGATGAAGACGCCGCCGGGCTTCTCGCCGAACGATGGAAGAACTGCCGGCTTCTCGCCGTCGGTCCCCTCGACGACGACGGCCGCGAAGGCCTCTCGCTGCGATCGATTCCCGGTGGTCTGCTCGCCCAGGAACGAGACACCCATCCCTTCTCCGCCTCCGATCTGCGCCAGGCCGCGGGCCCCGCGGCGGACGACGCGACCCACGGTGCCGCCGGACTGGCATGGACGGTCGTCAAGCAGCTCAAGTCGAATGCGATCTGCATCGCGACGCCGAACCGGCTCCTCGGCGCCGGAGCCGGCCAGATGGACCGAGTGGCCGCCTGTCGGCTCGCCGTGGCCAAAGCGGGCGATCTGACCGAAAACACCGGCGATGGTCCCGTGATCGCGGCCAGCGACGCGTTCTTCCCGTTCCCGGACGGTCCCGAGATCCTCATCGACGCGGGCGCCACCTGCCTGATCCACCCCGGAGGATCGAAGCGGGACGAGGAGACCTTCGAGCTCTGCGAGCGACGGGGCGTCACCTGCCTGCTCACCGGAATTCGACACTTCCGACACTGATTCGAGATTCGTCGCCGGCATGGTGGGTGCTACCATGTCCGCGACCCGGAGCCCGCCCGTGCCGACCCCCAGCCAGCCGAAAATCGACCATCCCGACCTTCCCCGTGTGAAGGCCGCCTTCACCGACATCCGGTTCCAGGCGACCGAATTCCGAGGGATGACCACCCTGATCGTCCCTGCCGATCGGACGCACGAGGTCCTGCGGTTCCTGCGGGACGATGCGGACTGTTCCTACGAGTTTCTTTCCGACATCACCGCGGCCGACTATCTCGACTACGTCGTGAAGACGCCGGCGAGATTCGGCGTCGTCTGGTGCCTCCTCAGTCACACCACGGGACGACGTCTCACCGTCAAGACCTGGCTCGATCCGACCATGGACACCGAAGGGATCGCGGAGGATCCGGGTCTCTGCGTCGACAGCGCGTGCGACATCTGGGCCGGGGCCGAGTGGATGGAACGAGAGGTCTTCGACATGTTCGGCATCCGGTTCCGGAACCATCCGGACCTTCGCCGCATCCTGCTCTGGAAGGACTTCCCAGCCCACCCGCTGAGGAAGGACTATCCGCTGCGAGGACGCGGCGAGCGAGAGTTCTACTCGGTCCTCGACCGCGACGCCCGCTGACCGATCGGCCGTCCGTCTTCGAGGGCGGCGAACCATCGAAACACGCCGCGATTCGCCCCCGACGAATGCCGAGCCGTCGACCGTGGACGGTTCGCGAGGAGCCGACCCCATGACCACCGCGAAGAAGACGAAGCAGAAGACCTCCGGCCGACGCGGCGCCTCGACCACGAACGTGGTGGTGCTGGGCGGCGGCCTGATCGGATCCGTGATCGCCAGCGATCTCGCCGCGAGCCGAGGCATGCGGGTGATGGTGGCCGATGCGGACGCGGCGTCACTGAAGAACTGCGTTCGTCGCGCCGAGCGACCGATCGAGACCGTCGAGGCCGATCTGGCCGATGCCGGCGAGATCGCGAAGGCCATCGCGGATGCCGACCTGGTGGTCGGGGCCCTGCCCAGCGGACTCGGCATGAATGCGCTGGAGACCGTCATCGACGTCGGTCGGCACTACGTCGACATCTCCTTCATGTCCGAAGACAACCTCCACCTCGCGGAACGGGCGAAGAAGAAGCGGCTCTCGGTGGTCGTCGACATCGGCGTGGCCCCTGGCATGAGCAACCTGCTCTGCGGATACGGCGCCCGCAAGCTCGACCGCTGCGATCGCCTCGAGATCCTGGTCGGCGGCCTGCCCCGACATCGACACTGGCCCTGGGAATACAAGGCGAGCTGGTCGCCGGGCGACGTGCTCGAAGAGTACGTACGGCCGGTCCGGGTGGTCGAGAAGGGCGAGATCGTCTGGAAGGAGGCGCTCGCCGAACCCGAGCTCGTCGACTTCGAAGGCGTCGGCACCCTCGAGACCTTCCTGACCGACGGACTCCGCTCGCTCGCCGACACCCTCGACGTCCCCGACATGGTCGAGAAGACGATGCGGTTTCCGGGGCACATCGAACTGATGCGGGTGATGCGTCACCTCGGACTGTTCAGCGCCGAACCGGTCACCCTGCCCGACGGCACGACCATCCGGCCACTCGATCTGACCAGCCACCTGCTCTTCCCCCAGTGGAAGTTCGAGAAGGGCGAGCCCGACTGCACGATCATGCGGATCACCGCGGAAGGCCTGCTCGGCCGCATCCCCACCCGGATGATGTGGGATCTGGTCGACGACCTCGATCCAGCCACCGGCTTCTCCAGCATGTCCCGGTGCACCGCGTTCCCCGCAGCCGCGATGGCCCGGATGATCGCGGACGGCACCTTCAAGCGACGCGGCGTGTTCGCCCCGGAACAGATCGCCAACGACAAAGGCCTGCTCGAGCGGATGCTGAAGGAATTGAAGGCCCGGGGCGTCGAGTATCGTGCGACCGTCGAATCGATCGACTGACCGTGATTCGGTCATCCGCGACGGGGACCGCCGTGGCCATCCAACCCGACCCCTCGACCCGCCCGCGCGGATTCGCGGGCCCGTCCACCGCGCCCGATCCACCACGGTTCGGGCCGCTTCATCGTCGCTCGCGGAGGATCGAATGGAATCGATCGAACACCTCGAACTCAAACGCCTCGCCGTCGCCTGGCTCGCCCGACTCGGCTGTCGCGCCGTCGCGACCGAGGTCCGCTGCCCGATCGCGAAGTACCGCGTCGATGCCGCCGGCTGGTTGGATCACGCCGCGGGCGGGCTGCTCGACGCCGGCGGGCTCGAGGGCGATCGCGCCCGACTCGATTCGACCCTGTTCACCCGCGGTCGCGGCGGCCCGCCGCGACGAGGTCCCGCCCGACCTCGGACCATCGTGGTCGAGTGCAAGCGCAGCCGCGCCGACTTCATTCGGGACGACCGTGATGCCGACCGACTCAAGGGAAGGCTCGCGATGCTGAGGCGAACCCGTGAGAAGTTCGAGCGGGACCTGCTCCCCGGTTGCGAACCACATCTCCGCGAGTCCGGTTCGTCCCTGTTCCGTGAACTCGAGACCTGGGATTTCGAAGGCAGCCGCACCGGTTCCTATCGACGGTGCCTCCGCGAGATCGAGCGGATCGAACGACGGCTGCACGGCGAGACGAAGTTCCACACCATGCACCGGCACCGGCTCGCCGATCATTTCTACCTGTTCACCCCGACCGGCATGCTGAAGCCCGAGGAGGTCCCGACCGGCTGGGGTCTCGTCGAGTGCGGACGGCCCACCCTCCGCCGGGGGGCGGGCGCCCTCACCGAGCTCGACGCCCTCCCCCTGCGCGAGCGGATCGCCTGTCCATCCGCCGAAGCCCCCGACGAACGCCGGCGACGCCTGCTTCGCAACATCGCGGTCGCCGCCAGCCGTGCGGTGATCGAGCAGGCCGCCCGACCCGTGTTCCCGCCGGACCGACCCTCGCGAGATCACGAGGAGAAGGCCCGACCCGGCCGCGGGGGCGGACGACGGCGAGGCGACTCCACCGCCGCCGACTCCGTCGACGCCAGACGCTAGGATCAGCGCACCTGCCCCGGTAGCTCAGTTGGATAGAGCAGCGGACTTCTAATCCGCAGGTCGGAAGTTCGAATCTTCCCCGGGGTGTTTCGAAGCGAGAGCGTCCATCAAGACCGACCGCAGGAGAACGACCGCGTGGCGCAGTCCACGATCTTCGAGTGCGACTCCTGCGACAACCACGTGGAGGCGTGGGACGACGGGGATCCGGACTACATCGATTGGAACCGATCGCTCCAAGGCGAGCCGCGATCTCGATGCAAGGTCTACGCGCATCACCCCGGAATTCCCGCCCAGCCGATCGAAGGCGTCGACCTCCCACATCTCTGCCTCGACTGCAATCATCAGTTTCGAGTGGATTCCGAACGGCCACGAGCGACCTGTACGAAATGCCGAAGCGGAAGCATCAGCGACAACTGTCGGCTCGAAGGCCGGACGTGCCCGAAGTGTCGGATTGGATCGTTCAAAGGTCGTCCGGGGGCGATCTCCTGACCCACCAGCGGGCCTGAAGAAAAACCCCCCGGTCGGCGCGACGCCGACGGCGAGGGGTTTTGGGCTTGCAGTGTCTCGAACCACCTGCATCGACGTTTGGCCGAGCGTCCGCCGACGGCTCAGGGGCACAGACCCGAGGGACACGGGCCCCAGGCACTCAGGAGCAGGCCCAGGTCACCGCCGTCGACGGTTCCGCTTCCATTGAGATCCGCCGCGGGATCCGAGGTTCCCCAGACGGCGAGCAGGAGGCCGAGGTCACCACCGTCGACGCGACCGTCACCGTTCAAGTCGCCCGGGCAGGGTTCCGGCTCTCCGCCCTTGAGGATCACGACCCACGCATCCTGAAAGAAGAAGAGTCCTTCGTAACCCCAACCGCAGATGACGGTGCCGTCGTCGCTGATCGACTGGGCGGCGGCGAGCGTGAATCCGGCTGGTATCCCGGCGCCCAGGCCGTTGAGATGTTCCTTTAGATCGACGAGACCGGTTTCCGGCGTCCAGTAGGTGGCGCGGAAGGACTGGCCCCCACCGAATCCCTCTCGCTGGTATCCCACCACCGCGCGTCCGTCCTCGGCGACGTCCAGAGCGCCGCCTCCATACGGGAAGTCGTTCGGGGGCAACAGACCGAGGTTCACGACGCCATCGTCGGCGAGGTACATGAAGGCGCCGGACGTATCGTCGGACGTCCCGTCCGCGCTTCCCACGAGGATCGAGCCGTCACCGTTCGAGCCGTTCACTTCGCCGTATCCAGCCGAATTCCCGAGGGTCGACTCGAGGACCAGCGTCTCCTCCCATTCACCGGTCCTCGCATTCTCGAACCACGCGGCCGCGCGACGACCGCCGTTCGAGGCCTGGTCCCAGCCGCCGATGACGGTCCCGTCACCGGAGATCGTGTCCGCCCGAGTGGCGCTCGGCCCGATGCGCGGGAGCTCGAACATCCCGTCATCCGGTGACCAGAGAAAGGCGCTCGCGGCGCAACCGTCCCAACCGAGCCCGACGCAGCGTTGGCCGTCGGAGCTGATGTCGTAGGCGCTCGAAAGACTCGAATCACATCCGCTCGGTCCGAGGCCGCCGAACTGGGTCCAGCCTTCCGTCACGACGTATCTCGCGGCGGTGTCGCCACTCGGAAGCGACCGGTCACCGGTGATGAACGATCCGTCCGCATCCGCCGCGATCGCCGCGACGCCACCGATCTCCTGGAGTCCGTCGAATGTCCAGATGAAGCCACCCGAATTGTTCTGCCCGACCACGGCGCTGCCGTCGTCGGAGACGCCGTTCGCCAGCCCCTCCGAGATGATCTCGAAGTGGATGGTGTCTCCGGCGTGGGTGATCCCGGCGGGAAGGGCGAGGAGCAGCGCGGGGAGGATGCGACTGGGGTTCGGATTGAGGATTCGTTTCATGCTCCAAGCATAGAGGAACGAGCCCTCGAATCGAAAGACTTCTTCTTTCCTGCTTTCGGACCGGAGGCATGAAATCCCCCCGATGCGACTTCCGGGAACTTCGAAGCCGGATTGGATTCAAGGGGATGCGGATTCGCCGTCGGCGGCTTCCGCATCGCTCACCGCCGCAGCCGACACGGCGTCCGGGCCGATCACGTCGAGTCCGGAACGGGCGTTCTTCATCGCCGCGACCACACCCTCGGGCGTCACCGCGCTGTCGGCGCAGTAGACCCGCTTCAGGTTCGGAAGCGTCAGAAGCCGGGACAGACCGGCATCGGAGATGCGGGTCCCGTAGAGGTTCAGAATCTCCAGCCCTTCGAGCCGCAGCAAGGCGTCGACCGCGCCGTCACCGATTTCGGTCTGCGCGAGGCGGAGCGCGTTCAACCGATCGAATCCGGCGAGGCCATCGAGCCCCGCGTCGGTGATCTGACTTCGATTGAAACTCGCCTGGACGAGTACCGTTTCGAGGCCTTTCAGGAGTTTGAAGTCGTCGTCCGTGAACGGCGGCGACACCAGGCTCGCGTTCACTTCCCAGTCCTCGGAATTCTGGGCGATGCGCATCGCGAGCACGCCACGCTGCCGCAACCCGTCGGCCGCGGTGGAGATCGCCGCCGCGTCACCGACATCCGGGACGGACGCCGCGGGAGGCGGAATCGTCGCCGATGCGTCCACATCCGCCTTACCGCCCCCGCCGCCCGATTCGATCCAGGTCCGGATCGTGTCGATGTTCGCAGCGGTCAGACGATCGCCGTTCGGAGGCATGGCATCCGGATCGTCCGCTGGAAGCAGAATCCGTTCGAGAAGAAGGCTGTGATCGGGATCCCCCCAGAGCACGGTCCACCATTCCGGATCGCCCGCGAAGATCGCGGCTTCACTGTCGAGTCTCAAGTCGCCCTTGACCTTGTCCGGCCCGTGACACTCGACGCACCGTGCGTCGAGAATCGGAAGAACATCGCGACGAAAGTCCACCGTCGACGCATCGGCCACCGAAGTCGAGTCCCCGTTCCCGCTCGCGTCCGCTTCCGCCGCCGGAGCGTCGGTGCCCACGGGGGCCGCGGTCTCGTCACCGGACGCCGGGACGGCGGGTTCGGCACCGGTGGCGGGGACGGCGGGTTTGTCACTCGAGGCGAAGATCACCTTCGTGAGATACCCCTTCCCGTAGACCATCTCGCCGCCGAAGTGGGAACCGACCGCCAGCACGATCGCGCAGACCAGAAGTCCCCATCGATATCCATTGAAAGCCGTGATGCGAATGCCGCTCCGCCCTGCGATGCCGGCGAGAAAGACGATCGACAGGCCGCCGGCCGCGATGATGCCGAGCCATCGGTGCAGGAAGAGCGTCGTCCCCTGCGTCGCCCCTTCGTAGTCGGCGTTCAACCACCCGAAGAACGCGGCGATGATCGCCGTCCCCGCCGCGATGCCGGTCGCAGTGAACGCGAACGGGGAGGCGTCGCGTCGACGACGGATGATGTTCACCAGTTCCACCACGGCCGCGGTGATCGCAAGACCGATCGGAAAGTGGACGACGAGGGGATGAAGGCGCCCGAGGAGCCGCATCCACCGATCGTCGCCGCCACCGCTCGCGGCGGCGAGGCCGCCGAGTACGGGTTCGAGAACGTCTGGAAGGACGATGGAGGTGAGATCGATCACGCGAGAGGCTCCATGGTGGTACGTCGAGGATACCTTGCGACGGCCGCAGATCGAGCGCCGACCCCCGAATCCACGAGACCCGGGCGGATCGACCCTCGCTCAGAGCCGGTCAGACCCGCCGTCACCACTGGCGTGACCGCCCCGGGACGGTTAGCCTCGCGCCCCCCGAGCCGGCATCCGGCAGGAGACCTCGTGCATGAAATACATCGTCCGAAGCATGGACGGTCGGGAATACGGCCCGTTCGGCAGTGATGAACTGCGGGAACTCGCGGACCAGCAGCGGCTCGGCCCCGGGGATTTCGTCCGCCGCGAGACGGGACGGACCTGGAGTCCGTTCGAACAGATCCCCGGCCTCGGCGACCGCACCTCGATCTCGCGAAGCGATGCGCCGATCCCCGGACCGGCCACCCCGCTCGACGGCGAGGACGACCTCGGATTGAAGCCGTCGGATCTCGAGCCGATGCTGGATCCGGTGGACCCCGAGACCGACCCGTCACCCGTCGAGCCCGTGCCGTCGATCCTCGACCAGTCGCCGGGCTCCGGCCATGAGCTGGATCTCGCACGAGCTTCGGCCAACGCGGACGCCCTGGTCGAGAACGGCGTGCTCGTCGAACGGCTACCCGGGGAATTCGACGTGTTCACGGTGACCCAGTCGTTCCTCGACATGAGTCGGAACTCGATCCTCGCCGCGCTGCTCGGACGGCGTGGCGTGCTGATCTGCACGAACCGACGGATCGCCGCGGTCCTTCCGGACCTCATGACCCAGTCCACTCGGATCGCCTATCCCGAACGGGTCCGGTCCTTCGGCGTGGAACGCCGGACGGGTCCGATCCGACTGGTCTTCGGCGCGCTCCTGCTGTTGAACGCACTGTTCACGCTGGTGGGCGCAAGCTTCCTCGGCGCGGTGACGTCCGCCCTCGACGCCACCGCCGGCACCTCGCTCGCCGCGAGTTCGGGGGCCGTGAGCATCATCATCGCGGCCTTCTTCGGCCTTGCCGGAATCCTCCTGCTGCTCACCTCGACCTCACGGGCCCTGGTCGTGGATGGCGGGGAGTCGATCACGTTTCCGTGCGGACGCGTCACCGCCTGGCATCTGGGCCGGCTCGACGAAGCGAGGAATGCGGCGGTCGCGGATCGCCGAACCCCCGTCGATCCGATCATCTGATCGGCTTCTCGATCGGGATTCAGAGTTCGAATTCATCGCCGACGCCGAAGTCGCCTTTGGCATCGGGATCGACGCGATCCTGCTCGGTGATCCGAGCGTCGACCAGTCGCCACCCGTTCGGCCCGTCGACGACGTCCCATTCGGCCACGTACTCGTTGATTCGGCGATGACTGTGGCCCCAGTGACTCACCACCCCCTCGACCTGCCAGCGGCATTCCACGTCGAAGGCCGATCGGACGACGCCGTCGTCGCCGTCCTCCCGTCGGATGTCGCCGACGCGGATGTCGATCGGCCGAACGTCCGAGACGCGTGCCACCGCACCGCCCTCCTCCTGCATCACGAGTCCCTGGAAGATGGTGCGGTACAGCTTCTGAAGGAAGGGGCCTTCGACGCTTCGATCCAACGCGTCGTAGATGTCCCACTCCTCGACGTAGTCGAAGGCGCGGTAGACGTTCGCATGCAGCGGGCGGAAGATCGCCTCGGCCTCCGCCGCGTCCGGTGCGCGGGGTCCGCCGCCGATCTCGATCGTTCCGACGTCGGTGAGCAGCACCGCGACGCCACCGAGCAGCAACAGACCCTCGAGGACGATCGACGCCGCGAAAGGCCCCGGAGCGCCGGAACTTCGCGACATCACGACGCCCGCCAGAACCACGACGCCGCCGGTCACGAAGAGGACGATCGCCAGCATCGGAATCGCGGTCGGGGGATCGACCGGTGAGGCCGGAACCTCGAGGAGGCGGGCGTCGATCGACTCTCCCATCGCCTTCCAGGTGACCCCCGGGCGATCGCCGCTGAAGAGCAGCGGCTGCCGCACACCTTCCGCATCCAGCTCCGCCGCGATGTCGAGGGGCGGCGGATCGACCGGATCCGTGAGGATGTCCGGCGGGAACGTCGTCCAGGAAAGCTCAACCGTCGACGGCTTGCCGTCGGTCGGATACTCCAACTCGAAGCGAATCTTTCGAAGACCGCGTTCGCCCGAGATCGGAAACAAGGGCAGCAGCGCGAGATCCGGGTCGTTGATCTGAAGACCCTCCACCGAAGGCGCGGTGACTCGACCGTCGATCCGCAGCGGGTGACGCCGGGTGAAGAAGTCCAGCAGGAGCGGCTGAAGCGCCGGCCACTCGACGGTGGAGATCCGAGCCGGATCCTCCCGGGGGAAGTCGACGATGTGATCGAGGAAGACCAGGTTCATCTCGAGCCGGACCACCACCGCGGATTCGTCGATCGAGATCCGGACGTCGACGTGCGGTCCGTCCTGAGGGTGGATCGCCGCCGGTGCGACCGCGGCGACCAGGAACAGGGTGAGGACGGGAATCGCGGTGGTACGAAGACGCCAGAGCCGATCGACGTGCGTGGTCATGCCCCGAGTCTAAGCGTCCCGGGTACCGCCCGGGGCGTGCAACCCTCGTGGGAACCGGCGGTTGAATCCGAACCGGCGTCCGGGGATCCCCCGGGGGCGTCACGCCGGAATTCGACCCGGGCGGCGGCCCCGCCCTATGCTCCACCCTTCCGATCCATCGAATGGTCGCTCTTCACGACCCGGAGTCAACACACCGTGAACCCGATTCAATGCCGCCGCCTCTCCCTCACCCCGATCCTGCTCACTCTAGGCCTCGCCGGTGCCGCCACCGCGATCGCGACCGAGGAGGGTGATCGGATCCGCGAGGCGATGATCGAGGTCCCCGTCGAGGAACGGGTCTTCAACGACCACATCACGATCCTGTCCAGCCCCTGGATGGGCGGCCGACTCCCGGGAACGCCCGGCATGGAGTACGCACGCGACTACGTGATCTACTGGTACGAACAGGCTGGCCTCGAACCCGGCATGTTCGACGCGCAGACCGGCGAGCGAAGCTGGAAGCAGGCCTTCGAGCTCGGATCCAAGACGGAGTTCCGGGATCAGTCCCTGGTGGTGGACGGCACGAACGGCGAAGTCGTGTTCGACCTCGGCGCGGACTTCGAGTTCACCGGACTCGGCGGCGACGGCGAGATCGAAGGCGAGATGGTCTTCGTCGGATACTCCATCGACGACGGCAACGACGACTATCAGTCCTTCGAAGAGGACACCGACCTCACCGGCAAGATCGCGGTCATGCTGCGATTCGAACCGATGGACGAAACGGGCAACAGTCTCTGGAACGATCGACGCTGGTCGCGGAAGTCGACCTTCGCGAGCAAGTTCGGTGCGCTCGAGAAGCGAAACCCCGCCGGCGTGATCCTCATCAACCCCCCCGGCGCGGACGACCCCCGTTCCGGTGAACTCATGCGAGGCACCTCGAAGGTCATCGACGACGTCCCGGTCTTCATGATGACGCCCGACGCCGGCGAATCGCTCGCCGCCGCCTGCGATCCGAAGGGACGTTCCCTGCTCGAGCTCCGCAAGCTCGCGGACCAGGGCACGACCCTGGTCGAATTCGAGGGATCGGTCGCCGCCGCGGGCGCGATCGAACGAACCCCGAGCTTTGCCGAGAACGTGCTCG